>JBEAVZ010000350.1:0-4626 GCA_041160645.1 Acidobacteriota bacterium | reverse complement strand
ACACGCGACGGAGTGGCCATACCGATCAGCATCGAGGCTGGGAGTGGACTGATGGAGATTGAGCTTCCGGCGGGGAGCTCTGAGATCCGCTTCGATTATCGTCCGCCGCGCTATCCGCAGTGGATCTCGGCGCTGACGCTGCTGGGAGCGATCATCTGGATGCTGGCGCGCCGGAGAAGAGCGGGGGCGTGGTATACTGCCGCCTTATGATCACACCAGCGGGCATCTATCTCCACATCCCCTTCTGCGCGACGCGCTGCCACTACTGCAACTTCGCGACGGGTGGCTATGATGAGCAGACGGCGGAGCGGTATGTGGCCGCGCTGCGGCGGGAGATCGAGGCCGCGGCGGCGCGTTGGCCGGGGATGACGCGGCAAGTCGAGACGGTCTACTTTGGCGGAGGAACGCCGACGACGCTGCGCGTCGATCAGCTGGCGAGCCTTATCGAGACCTGCCGGGGCCATTTCGAGATCGACCCGCAGGCGGAGATCACCGTCGAGGCCAATCCGGGCTCGGTCAACCGGGTCTATCTGACCGACTTGCGGCAAACAGGGGTGAACCGGCTCAGCTTCGGCGTCCAGTCATTCGATGACCGGGAGCTGGCGATGATCGGACGGAGCCATCTCGGCAGCGAGGCCCGCCAGGCGGTGGAGATGGCCCGGGCCGCCGGCTTTGGTAATCTCAGCCTCGATCTGATCGCCGGCTTGCCCGAACAGGAGATGGCGACGTGGCGGCGCAACCTGACCGGGCTCTTCGAACTGGCGCCGGAACACCTCTCGGTCTACCTGCTCGAACTCTACCGCGACGCCCCGCTGCAGCACCGGATCGAGCGTGGCGAGCTGCAGGCGATCGATGACGAGCTGACTGTGGCCATGTACTACGAGCTGGTCGACGCCGCCACGCGCCACGGCTACGATCAGTATGAGATCTCAAACTGGTCGCGTCCGGGCTGTGAATCGCGCCACAATCTGAAATACTGGACCGGCGCCCCATACTGGGCTTTTGGAATCTCGGCGGCGGGCTACGATGGACAGAGCCGCTGGGTCAACACGCGCAATATTCACGACTATCTGTCGCGGATCGAGCGCGGCGAGAGTCCGGTCGTCGAGGAGAACCCGCTGACCGACGAGGATCGGCAGAGTGAAGCCATCTTTCTGCGACTGCGGCTGCGGGAAGGGGTCAATCTGGAGGCGCATCAGAGCGCCTATGGAGTAGAGATTGCGACCAGGTACCAGGAAGAGCTGGCCCGGCTGAGCGAAGCCGGCCTGATCGAGCTCGATAAATCAACCCTGCGAATATCGCGCGCCGGCAAGGTGCTGGCCAACGAGGTCTTCGCGGCCTTCATTTAAATAAATATACAGAAAAATATGAGACCGATCGATCTGCGAAGCGATACCGTCACGCGTCCGACACCGGCCATGCGCCGGGCCATGGCTGAGGCGGAGGTGGGTGACGACGTCTATCTCGAGGACCCCACCGTCAACCGGCTCCAGGAGCGGGCGGCGGAGATTTTTGGCAAGGAAGCGGCGCTCTTCGTACCGACCGGGACGATGGGCAACCAGATCTGCGTCAAGCTCCAGTCGCGGCCGGGGAGCGAGGTGATTCTGGAAGAGCGGAGCCACATCTACAATTATGAGATGGGCGCGGCAGCCGTCATCTCCGGAGTGACCTTCCGACCGGTTCGGGGCGCGAATGGCATTCTTTCGTGGAGCGATATTCAGGCAGCGATCCACCACGCGGCGCCATACTATGTCACCCCAACCTCACTGATCACGCTCGAAAATTCGCACAACATGGCGGGTGGAGCGGTCATGCCGGTGGAGACGATCCGCGAGATCTGTGACGGAGCCCACGCGCTCGGAATCCCGGTCCATCTCGACGGTGCGCGAATCTTCAATGCCGCGGTCGCGCTCGGAGTCACGGTGGCCGAGATTGCCGCCCCGCTCGATACGGTCATGTTCTGTCTTTCGAAGGGGCTCGGGGCGCCGGTCGGATCGATGATTGTCGGACGACGCGAACTGATCCGCGAAGCGATCAGTCTCCGCAAGCTGCTTGGCGGGGGGATGCGCCAGGTCGGGGTGCTGGCGGCGGCCGGACTGCTGGCACTCGAGGAGTCACCAGCCCAGCTCGCACTCGATCATCAGAAGGCGCGGCGTCTGGCTGAAGGGCTCGCCGTACTGCCGGGGGTGGCGATCGAACCGGAACGGGTCGTCACCAACATCGTCATCTTCGACATCTCCGCGACCGGCTGGACGACAGCCGCGTTTGCCAGCGCCCTCAAGGCCCGGGGAGTTCTCGCCAATGGCATCAGCCCGCGGGAGATGCGCTTCGTCACCCACTGCGATGTCAGCGCCGGGGAGATCGAGCAGACCCTCGAGGTGATCAACGCCATTCTGCGTGAGGAGAATCATGGCCAATAGCGGACTGATCATAGCCATCGACGGACCGGCCGGAGCCGGCAAGAGCACCATCGCGCGTGAAGTGGCGCGGCAGCTCGGCTATCTCTTCATCAACACCGGAGCGATGTACCGGGCCATTGCCTGGAAGGCCCGTCAGGTCGGGATTCCGTTCGATGATCGCGAAGCGGTCGGCGCGCTGGCCGCGCGATCGGTGATCGAGCTGGTCGGCCCGGTCGACGCGCTGCGCGTTCTGATCGACGGCGAGGAGGTGACGCAGGAGATCGTGCGGCGGGAGATCAGCGAAGCGGCCTCGCTCGTCTCATCCATTCCAGCAGTCCGCCGCGCCCTGGTCGCCCGCCAGCAGGAGATGGGCGCGCGTGGTGGGGTGGTCATGGAGGGGCGTGACATCGGCACACAGGTCTTCCCACAGGCCGATCTGAAGATATATCTCGACGCGACGCCGGAAGCGCGGGCCGGGCGTCGCTACGCCGAAGACGAGGCCCGGGGCCTCGCCTCCAGTTCGCTCGCCGAACTGCAGCAGGAGATCGAGGCCCGCGATCATCGCGACAAGACCCGCGCAGACTCTCCGCTCGTTCAGGCAGCGGATGCAATCTACCTGGACACTTCGGGTCTGACGATCGATGAGGTCGTCGCCCGAATTCTCAGTCTCGCCGCAGAAAGGTGACGGATATGCGCCGAATGGTGTGGAACAGTGGCCTACTCTTTGCCGCGCTGGTGGTGACCGCGATTTTCTTCGACCCGAGTGGCGAGGCGGAGAAGGCGGAAAAGATGGAGGAGGCCGGGCTGCAGCAGTTGCGCTACAACAATCCCGGGCTGGTGGTTGATCTCGGAGTCGGGCTCTGGGCCTGGCCGGTGCCTGGTGATGCGGATGGTGATGGCGACTATGACCTGATCGTCTCCTGCCCGGACAAGCCTTCGAATGGAGTCTGGTTCTTTGAGAACGCCTCGGGCGACACGGCGCAGAACCCGCGGCCGGTCTTCAAGCCAGCACGCCGTCTGAGCGCGACGCGCCACTATGTTATGCCGAGTTACGTCGATGGAAGGATGCGGGTTCTCGCCCCGGGCGAGGAGTACCAGAACTTCACCCGCGTCGGTCTGGCGGAACCAGTGAAGCTGCCCGTCGCCGCCAACTTCTACAAGCCAGCCGGGCCGCAGCCAAAAGGTCCGAAGGTGCGCCACAACCAGTGGCGCTATGTCGACTACGATGGCGATGGGGCGCTCGATCTGATCACCGGCATCGAGGACTGGAGCTTCTATGGTTGGGACGATGCCTGGAACGCGAAGGGTGAATGGACAAATGGCCCGCTCCACGGCTTCGTCATTCTCCACCGCAATGCTGGATCGAGTGAGACCCCGCGCTACGAGCCACCAGTGAAGCTTGCCGCGGCTGGCCAGCCGATCGACACCTTCGGTTGCCCATCGCCAAACTTCGAGGACTTCGACCGGGATGGTGACCTCGACCTGCTGACCGGTGAATTTCTCGATGGCTTCACCTACTTCGAGAATACCGGGACGCGAACAAAGCCGGTCTACGCCGCTGGGCGGAGATTGAAAGACAGCCGTGGACGATCACTGACGATGGATCTGGAGATGATCGTCCCGGTCGCCTTCGACTGGGATCGTGATGGCGACTTCGATCTGATCGTCGGGGATGAGGATGGCCGGGTCGCACTGGTCGAGAATACCGGCCGGCTCGGGTCAGACCGGACACCAGTCTTCGCCCGTCCATTCTATTTCAAGCAGCAGGCGGAGACGCTCAAGAGTGGGGCGCTCGCCACTCCGGTCGGAGTCGACTGGGATGGTGATGGTGATCAGGATATCGTCAGCGGAAACACGGCCGGCTACATTGAATTCTTCGAGAACTTGAGCGGACCGCGGGTCGAGGCGCCCCGTTGGGCTGCGCCGCGCCGGCTCGAGGTCAACGGTCGCCCCTTCCGGATCTTGGCCGGACCGAACGGCAGCATCCAGGGGCCAGCCGAGGCGAAATGGGGCTACACGACCCTCAACATCGCCGACTGGGATGGCGATGGCCGGCTCGACATCGTCTACAATTCAATCCTTGGCCGGGTCGAATGGCTGCGCAATATCGGAACCCGACGTATGCCGCGGCTCGCACCGCCGCAACCGATCGAGGTCGAATGGGAGGGCTCCCAGCCACACCTCGCCTGGGGATGGCTGCGCCCGCGTGGAAACGAACTGCTGACGC
>JBEAVZ010000553.1:0-3456 GCA_041160645.1 Acidobacteriota bacterium | reverse complement strand
TTTTTTCTGCCCCCTCCCCAAACCCTGCGCTGTCCTTACCCCGCGGATAGCCAATAACCCGATTTTCAGACTTTGCCCACGCAACCCTTTAATCTTGGGAAGCGTCTGAGACTTTTCATTAGAAAACGATCTCCAGATCAGGAACAAGACGATCGGTAATGAACCTCTTCAAGGGCATATCTCCAAAAAAGGGTGAAGCGACGCTGCAGGATGGCTTTCGGGCGCTGCTTGAGCAGGCCGAGCGGATCCGGCAGGACGCCGCTGCGCGGGCGGGAGGCCAACGGTGGTCGCTGGCGGAGCTGGGAGCCGATGATGACGATCTGATCTGGCTGATCGACTGGGCGCGTTCACTCGACGGCTGGTTGGTCCATCAATGGCTCTATCCGGGCCCCCATCGCCACGCCTTTGGCTCGCTGCTCCTCCTCTTTGGCGCCGAGTATAGCCGGCGCTCACTCCCGACCGATTGCAACTGGCTCGTCCCGACGCCGCAGCTCTTCAGCGCTGATGCGCGTGAATACCTTTTTGAGAATGATATTCCGACCGTGCTCCACCGGCTGGCGCTGCTCAATGCCGCCAACCGGCTCGATCTGCAACGTGTTGGCGGCACCGACTGGCTGAGCATCTCGCGGACGGTCCGGCTTCAGTATGGATTGGCCGAGAACGACCTCTTCCGCGATCTTCCGTCCTGGCTGACCGGGTCAGGCAGTCCGCCTGACGTGGTCAGCCAACTGCTCGATGAGCTGAAGGGAAGCCGTTCATTCCGGACCATCTGGGAGACCTGTCGCGCTGGTCTGGAGGGGCGCCTTGGTCGGGAGGCGTGGCGAGTCGAGCTTGAGGCCAGTCCGTGGATACTGCGTCAATGGCCGCGGCTGATTCTCCGCCATCTCCCGGAAGATGTCGACAATATCCTCGAACTGCCTCCATTCCCGGCTGATCTGCTGCTCGATGACAGCGGGCTCGACGAGATTATCGCGCTGATGGAGTCTGATGCCGAGTTGATGAGCGAAGCGCGGGGGATCTTTGCCCGTCTCGACGCCGATGGAGGCTGGGATTCGGCCATGGAGGCGGTAAGGGCAATCAACCAGCGGGCGATCGAGCTGGGGCTGGTTGGCCGTCCGTGGTCGCTCGCCGAGCTGCGTCTCGATCCTGATTCCGACTACCGCTGGCTGACCGACTGGATTGGGCGGGTCGAGGCGCGAACGCTCGACAAGTGCCTGACTTCCCGTGAGGTGGTGGAGATTGTCGGTGGACCCGGGCCGTGCGCGGCCGGTTTTGGTCTGCTCCTGCTGCTCTGGATGGCGGAGACCGGACGTCGGGTCGCGGGGGAGTTCACCCTCTGGAACTCGCTCGATCGTGACCTGAAAGAGCGCCGCGAAGGCGGTGAGCAGGCTGAACCGGTCGTCTTCCAGGAGTTGGATGAGGTGCAGCCGACCAGTGCCGTCCGTCTCGCGCTGCGCGCGGCGACCAGCCATTTCCGGTTGCGCCACCTTGCCGGAGTTGACTGGTTCGACAGCCTCGAACAGACGATCCGCTTCCAGTTTGGGATGACCCGCGGTGGGATTGGTCGCCACCTTCCCGATTGGTTGAGCAGTCGGGCGACGACCAGGGTGATTCGTGAACTCCTCCACGGCGACCAGCGGAGCGAGAGTTTTGCCGAAGTCTGGAACGCGCTGGTCAGTTACCGTGAAGGGCGTCTCGAGAAGCACGCGCTCTGTCAGCAGCTCAAGGAGTCGCCGTGGATACTGCCGGGCTGGGTCGAGGAGATCGTTCCGCTTGCTACCGCCACTGGCGATCCATCGCCAGCGGAGGAGCGCGTCCAGTCGCCGGGTGAGTTTCTGACTGCCCCGCAGATCGTCTGGCATCCGGGCGGCAAACCGCACTTTATAACCCGTCTGATCAGCGATCTCTCCGGTTCAGGTCTCGCCGCTCCCAACCAGCCCGATCCCGGCGAGGGCGGGCAGGAAGTGACCGACGACTCGCTCGAGTTGCGCATTGGGGGACGCTTGGAAGCGATCCTCTATCGCCAGCCGGATGGTCGCTATCTGCCGGATCGAAATGGATACTTTCGCGTGCCATTCAATCAGCCACGGGTGCGGGCCAACCTGATCAACGTGCACGGCGAGAACGTGCGCAGTCTGATTCTCAACCTCTGGCCGCCGGATGATGAAGTGGTGCTCTATGATCTCACGACCGGACGCCAGGTCCCGGATCCATTCTGTGCCGAGCTGAACCAACAGCGTGACTATGCGCTGCTCACCTCGACCGACCTGCGGATCGAGCCGGATCCTGATGACTGGCGCCTCTCCCGTTCCGGCACGGCCCGCATCTCCTACGTTTCGGCCGAGAGCCTGGCCGGGGATCCCGCCGGATTGCGGGTCTATGCCGGCTCGAACCTCTTCTGGTCTCCGGGGTGCCAGCGGGTCGTCCCGGCCTGGGCGGGCCAGATCGATGTCGGCATGGTCAGGGAACAGTTGTTGCAGCAGGGGGATACCTTCAACCTGCAGATTCTCCATCCGGCTGATCTGGAGATCCTCACGGTCCGCCGCAATCGACGCAGTCTCGAGACGATGCGGAAGGATGAGCGGACGACCCTCATCCGTCCTCCGTTCGTTGTCACCAACAACGTCATCGAGATCAAACTGCTCATCACGGCCCGCAAGGACGATCAACCGTACAATGTCGAGCGGGTTCTGGTTCTGAGTGGCGGTCGGCTCGAGTGTTACTATGACGACCAGTCGACGCGCATCCGCGAACAGCGCTATGCCATCGTCGGGGCGCCGGAGATCGAGGCCCGTGTGTTGCCATTGACCCTCAACCCGCTCGAGCGGAGCGCCATCCCCCCCGTCAACCGCACTGCGGGCCCACTCGAGCGGCCGCGGATTAGTCTCCCGGATCCGACTCCGGATCGGCCTTCCCAGGTCGGCTACCCAACGACGCTGCTCAGTTCAGATCAGTCGATCTTCAGCGTGAAGACCGATCAGTTGCGCCTGAAGGATGATATCGAGGATGTGGTCTGGGATCATGCGGATGGTTCAAATCCGCACTGGATCAGGTTGCGCCTCGCCCGTTTCATCGAACCGGCGCCGACCCATCAGATTGTCGTCTGGGAGCGCACCGGCGCCCTTCACACGATCAAGCCGGAGGGGTACGAGTACGCGGATGGTTACTGGTGGTGGATTGCCCAGCTCCCGGATGGTTTCCGGGCCGCCACCGCTGTGGCCATCTCCCTCAATGGACGAAATGTCGCTTCCTGGTGGCCGCCCAGCAACTGGACCTGGCATCTGGGCGAGCAGGTCGAGGCCAATCCCTCCACCACCGCCTGGCTGCTCCGGTGGTTCCATCTGCCGCTGCTCAGCGAGGAGGCGGTGACTATCCTCCGGCCACTCGTCAGCCGCAATCCCTTGCCGATCATTCGTGCCTGGCTGAAGGATGATACCGGATCGGGCACACTCAACC
>JBEAVZ010000330.1:0-10361 GCA_041160645.1 Acidobacteriota bacterium | reverse complement strand
CTGAGCGGGATCCGTTGCGAATGGCCGGAGAGGTGCTCGATCTGCACGGGTTCTTTGCGTTGCTCGAGGGCGAGCGGCGCCGGGCGGCGGAGATATCGGCGGTGGCCAGCGAGGAGATCAGGATATGCGCGGAGCAGCATCTGAAACAAATGCAGTGCCGCCCCTTCGGCTGGGAGGATCTGTGCGCCTGAAGATCGCCGCGCGACGGAGCGATCTGGCGCGGCTGCAGGCGCAGATGGTTGCCCGGGCGCTGCAGGCCCGTTTCGAAGGGCTCGAGATCGAGTTCTTTTTTCGAGAGTCGCTGGGTGATCAGAACCTCAATCAGCCACTCTGGCAGATGCCGGAGAAGGGGGTCTTCACCGCGGATCTGCGCGGGGAGTTGCTTCGTGGCGCGTGTGACCTGGTCGTCCATTCCTGGAAGGATCTGCCGGTCGACACCGGACCGGAGACGGCGGTCGTCGCCACCCTGCCGCGGGCCGCGGTCCAGGATCTTCTTCTGGTGCGCAAAGACCGCTGGCCGGTCGTCGCCGCGACGGGCCGGATCAACATTCTCACCTCCTCACCACGCCGCATCCGCAATCTGCCCGGCTTTCTGAAAGAGGCCCTGCCCGCCAGCATATCCACGATAGATTTCACTCCGGTCCGCGGAAATATGCAGACGCGGGTGCGGAAGATGTGGCAACCTGATGTCGATGGGCTGATCCTTGCCCGCGCGGCGCTGGAGCGTCTGCTCGAGGCGGCCGGACCCGGGGAGGACGAGTATGCCGCGACGCGGACCGCGCTGCGTGAGGCGCTGGGAGAGTGTCGCTGGATGGTCCTGCCGGTGATGGAGAGTCCGAGCGCGCCGGCGCAGGGTGCGCTGGCGATCGAGATCGCCAGCGATCGGGATGATCTGCGGCAGCTGCTCGGGGAGATCAACTGCGCGGCGACATTTCGTGCCGTCCAGCGTGAGAGGCAGATCCTCAGGTCGCACGGTGGAGGTTGCCACCAGGCGATTGGCGTCAATGTTCTGGTTCGCCCCTATGGTGAGATCACCGTGGTCCGCGGACTCGATGAGGCGGGTGGGGACGTGTCGCGGACTGAGCTTACGCCCGCGCGGCCCCGGCCGCCGCGGATCGCCGGTGACCGGCTCTGGCCCCACAGCGCGGATGAGCAGCGGTGGTTCAGGCGGGAGAGCCTGCCCGTTGAGCCTCCGCCGCCCGGACTGGCCTGGTGGATTGCGCGGGCTGATGCGCTGCCGGAGGGATGGCTGGCAGAGTCGGCCGGGGGAGCGACAGGTACTGGAAGTGACCAGATTGTCTGGACCAGCGGGCTCCGGACGTGGCAGCGGCTGGCGCGG
Source organism: Acidobacteriota bacterium (assembly GCA_041160645.1). Classification (GTDB taxonomy): domain Bacteria; phylum Acidobacteriota; class Blastocatellia; order RBC074; family RBC074; genus CAIOZW01. Next base: position 9,022 of record JBEAVZ010000330.1, on the reverse strand, counting down.
CGTGGCGTCTGGGTCAACGGATCTGCGGAGGGGCTGGGCGAGCAGGAGTTGCCGTCGATCGAGACGCTGGCCGGCCGATCCCTTGAGTGGGTCAAGCTCTCGCACGACGAGGCGGGGAGCCGCGACGAGATGAGAACCCTCGCCACCTACCGGTTGGTCGAGAGCGGCGCGGCGCTGGAGCTCGATCCGGAAGCCCACGACTATCTCTTCTGGACCAGTGGGTCGAACTTTCGGCTGGCTCTTGCCCGGGCCCCGTGGTTGCGTGAGAAGATCCATTTCTGTGGTCCGGGCAATACTTACCGGGCGCTGGTCGAGGCCGGGATCGAGCCGCACGTCTTTCTCGATCAAGAGCAGTGGCGGCGGGAGATGAGTCTATGAACAAGCGATTGATGCGATTGCGGGCCACCAAGCACCTGCGTGATCTCTGTGCCGAGACGGAGTTCCATCGCGCCCAGTTGATCCAGCCGCTCTTTGTGGTCGAGGGGCTGGGGGACGACGCGGAGATTCCGGGACTGCGGGGAACCCGGCGGCAGAGTATCGAATCAATGGTCCGCCAGGTCGAGAGTGACCTCGGGGCCGGGGTGACCCAGTTCCTGCTCTTTCCCTCGCCGGCGGGGAAGCGTGAGGCAGGCTTCGATCATGGATTTACACAGGAAGCGATCCGGGCGCTGCGCCGCCATTTTGGCGCGGATCTCTGTCTCTGGATCGACACCTGCCTCTGTTCATCGACGACCCACGGCCATTGTGCGGTCCATGGGCAGGGGCGGATCGACCTCGAGGCGACGCTCGAAGAGCTGGCCCGCGCCGCGGTCGCCTTTGCTGAGGCCGGGGCGGATGGGATCAGCCCGAGCGATATGATGGATGGGCGCGTCGCCCGCATTCGTCAGCGGCTCGATGAGAATGGCTTCGATCTGGTCCCGATCATGAGTTACAGCACCAAGTTTGCCAGTAATTTCTATGGTCCGTTCCGGATCGCCGCCGATTCCGCGCCCCAGTTTGGTGACCGGCGCCATTACCAGATCGATGTCCGTCACCGGACCGATGCGCTCGCCGCGAGTGTGCGCTGTGCGGAGGAGGGGGCGGATCTGTTGATGGTCAAGCCGGGGATGACCTCGGTCGACCTGATTGCGCCGATCCGTCAGGAGACTGGTCGAGCGGTCGGAGCCTACCAGGTGAGTGGCGAGTATGCGGGCCTGGTCCTTCTGGCTGAGCATGGGTTGACCAATTTCGAGGCCGCGCTGCTTGAGACATGGCATGTCTTCAAGCGGGCCGGCGCCCAGTTTATCATCACCTATGGCGCGCGTTATGCGAAGTCGATGGGCCGATAGGCAGGAGAAGCCCGTTAGGCAGGACAGGAGATGAAGAGATGACGACTTCGGAAGCACTTTTTGAGCGGGCACTGCGGGTGGCGCCGGGCGGAGTACACAGTCCGGTCCGCGCCTTCCGCAGTGTCGGTGGAACGCCGATCTTCTTTGAGAGTGCGCAGGGGGCGACCTTGCGGTCGGTCGATGGGCGTGAGTACATCGACTATTGTCAGAGTTTTGGGCCGCTGCTGCTCGGACATCGGGATCCGGATGTAGCGCGGGAGGTCGAGGCGGCGGTCAACACGGCGTGGAGCTTTGGAGCCTGCGAGCCCTACTCGCTGGAGCTGGCGGAGTTCATCACTTCACGCCTGCCGTGGGTCGAGAAGCTGCGGTTTGTCTCTTCGGGGACTGAGGCGGTCATGAGCGCGCTGCGCGTCGCCCGCGCGGCGACTGGACGCCACCGCATTCTGAAGTTCGAGGGATGCTATCACGGCCACGCCGATGGGTTGCTGGTCAAGGCCGGAAGCGGACTGGCCGGGGTTGCTGCGGCGACCAGCGCCGGCGTCTCCGCCAACGTGGCTGCGGAGACCCTGGTCACGCCGCTCGATGACGAGGCGGCGCTCCGGACGGTCTTTGCCGAGTATGGAAACGAGATTGCCGCGCTGATTCTCGAACCGCTCCCGGCCAACTACGGTCTGCTGATTCAGCGGCGGGAGTTTCTTGAAGAGGCGGTGCGGCTGGCGCGGGCCAATGGAGCGCTGGTCATCTTTGATGAGGTCATCTCTGGTTTCCGGGTCGCGCTCGGCGGGATGGCCGAGGTGCTGGGGATCAGGCCCGATCTGGTCACCTACGGCAAGGTGATCGGCGGTGGATTCCCGGTTGGTTGTTATGGCGGACGGCGGGATCTGATGGATCAGGTCGCCCCGGCCGGGCCGGTCTATCAGGCCGGGACGCTCAGCGCCAATCCGGTCGGCATGCGGGCTGGCCTGGCCACCTTGCGGAAGATCATCGAGGTCAACGCCTACCAGACGTTGAAGATTCGCACCGCCGATCTCTGCCGTCGCGTCGAAGCCGGTCTGAAGCGGGAGGGGTTCCCGTTGCGCATGGCCCGGTTTGGTTCGCTCTTCTGGCTCCATGGTTCGCAAGGAGAGCCGATCCGTTCGGTGGCGGCGATTCCCGCCGGCCACGGCGAGCGTTTTGCCCGCATCTTCCACGAGCTGCTGGGCCGGGGCATCTACCTCGCCCCAAGTGGTTACGAGGTGGGGTTCCTCTCCCTGGCCCACACCGAAGAGCAGATTGACCGCACCGTCGAGGCGATTCTGGAGGCAGTCCGGACGACGTCCGGCTGATCGGGTATGGATAGAAAGAGTGATCGCTTAAAAATCATCCTGGCCATCGTCTGGCTGGTCTTCACGGTGACCCTGGCCTGCTGGTGGATGATCTTTGGATTGCGACAGATCGAGCAGCTCAAACAGGTCACCACCTTCAACCTGCCGGTGGCGACCGATCAGCACCGCATGCTGATCTGGGAGGGCACGGTCCTGATCGCCTTGCTGGTGGGCGGCGGAGTCGCCCTGATCTGGTACATCTGGCGGGAGCGGCGGCGCCACCAGCAGGTCGAGGACTTCTTTGCCGCCTTCACCCACGACGCCAAGACGGCGCTGGCGAGCATGCAATTACAGGCCGAGAGCATCCGCGAGGATCTGGGCGGAGACGTCCCCAACCCGCTCATCGAGCGGCTGATGAAGGATACGCTCCGCCTCCAGCTCCAGCTCGAGAACTCGCTCTTTCTGGTCAATCTGCGGCGGGGCAGCCTGCTCCGCGAGCGGATCGGCATCCGACGGATGATCGAATCGCTGCGGTTCCACTGGCCGGAGGTTGGATTGAAGCTGGTCGGTGATGGAGAGGTGGTCGCTGACGCCCGCGCGCTTGAGAGCATTCTCACCAATCTGGTTCAGAATGCGGTCATTCACGGGCGGGCGACCCAGGTCTCGATCACCGTGACGGCGGAGAGCCAGCGGACCGAGATCGTCGTCTCCGATGACGGCGAGGGCTTTCGCGGCGACTACAAGCGACTGGGAACGCTCTTCACCCGCCACACGCGGAGCAGCGGGAGCGGCGTTGGGCTCTATATTTCACGCCGCCTCGTCAGCCGGATGGGCGGGACGATCGACTTTCAGCCCGGCGTCGATGGCGGTTTTCTGGCACGGCTGACCCTGCCGACGGCCGAGAAGAGGCTGAGCGCCGAGGCGCTCAAAAGAGCGTCGATATGACAAGACTGCTGCTGGTCGAGGATGATCGTTCACTTGGCGCAACGCTCAGAGAGCGGCTGGCACGCGAGGGGTATGAAGTGGTCTGGGTCGAGACGCAGGCACGGGCTGAGTCCGAATTCAAAGCGGCCTGGTGGGATCTGGTGATTCTCGACGTAGGGCTTCCCGATGGGTCGGGCTTCGATTTGGCGCGCGGCATCAAGAGCAACTCGGCGACGCCGATCGTCTTTATGACCGCGCTCGGTTCGGCAGAAAATCGGCTCGAGGGGTTTGAGATTGGGGCCGAGGAGTTTATTCCCAAGCCGTTCCATCTCCGTGAACTGCTGATTCGGGTTCGGCATGTGCTGGAGAACCACGCGATCAAGCCACACATTGCCTGTAACCAGCGGGTGATCGATCTCAACGCGCGGGCCATCGTCCAGCCCGATGGCCAGCGTGAGTATCCGCCGTTCAAGGAGTTTCAGATGCTCCAGCTGCTGATCGTCGCCGCGCCCCGGGTGGTCAGTCGTGACGATATTCTCGACGCGCTGTGGGGCGAAGAGAGTCTGCCGAACCACCGGACGGTCGACAATATGATCGTCAAACTGCGCCACTCGCTTGGCGACGCCGGCGGTCATTACATTCGTTCGGTGCGCGGGGTTGGCTACCAGTGGAGCGCGGAGAGTTCTCCGGAGTAAGTTGGGGGCGTGCAGAGGTCCCGGGAGAAGAGAAAGTATTATGAGCAACCAGAGATTTCAGAATGCGCTGCAGCGAATCCCGCAGGCCACTCCGCCAATCTGGCTGATGCGGCAGGCGGGGCGTTACCATGGCCATTACCAGGAGCTGCGTCGGCAGTATTCGTTCATCGATCTCTGCCGACTTCCGGAGGTCGCCGCCGAGGTGGCGCGCGGGCCGGTCGCCGATTTCGGCTTTGACGCGGCCATTCTCTTCAGTGATCTGCTCTTTCCGCTCGAGGCCCTCGGCATGGGGCTGGAGTATACGGATGGCGGACCGCGGCTCGGCTGGCAGCTCGACCGGGAGAGTATTGGTCGCCTGCGGACGGTCGAGGAGGCCTGGCCGGGGCTGCTCTTTCAGGGCGAGGCCGTCCGGCGCACCCGCGAGGTCCTGCCGGCCGACCGGAGCCTGATCGGCTTTGTCGGCGGGCCGTGGACGCTCTTCACCTATGCGGTCGAGGGAAAGCACAGCGGCGCCCTCGCGCCAAGCAAGAGGCTGCTGGGGCTCTTTGCAGATTTCTGTGACCGGCTGGTTCCGCTGCTGATCAGGTCGATTGACGATCAGTACGCCCACGGAGCCGAGGCGGTCATGGTTCTCGATACGGCGGCCGGCGAGCTCTCTCCGGAGCTCTACCACGACCTGGTCGTTCCGCAGCTCGAACGACTGGTGGCGGGCTGTCGGCGCGCGCCGGGCTACTATTCGAAGGCCACCCAGCCGGCCCATCTTCGCCATCCGCTCTTTACGGATGGCCGTCTGGCCGGGATCGGGGTCGATTACCGCTGGGAGCTGCGCGAAGCGCTCGAGATGTTCAATAAAGGGTTTGTGCAGGGCAACTTCGATCCCGCCCTCCTGCAGCTCGATGAGGCTGAACTGGAGCCACGGCTGCGCCGGTGGTTGGAGGGGGTGAAGAGTGCGCCGCGCGCGGGCTGGATCTGCGGTCTCGGCCATGGCGTGCTGCCGGGAACCCCGGAGGCAAATGTCCGCAAGTTTGTTCAACTGGTCAGGGAGGTGATGAGATGAACGATCTGTTCAAAAAGTATGACGTGCCGGCGCCACGCTACACCAGCTATCCGACTGTGCCATTCTGGAGCGACCCGCCAGCGACCGCGCAGTGGCTCGACTCGTTGCGCCGGGCCTTGAAGGATGAGAGCCTGGCCTGGTCGATCTATCTCCATCTGCCATTCTGCGAGACCCTTTGCACCTACTGCGCCTGCAACACGGTCATCACGCGTGACCACGGGCGAGAGGAGGGGTACGTAGAGCTCATGAACCGCGAGTGGCAGCTCTACTGCGAGGCCGCGCCCGACCTGCTCGAGCGCCCTCTCCGCCAGCTCCACCTCGGAGGTGGAACCCCAACCTTCTTCTCACCGGACAATCTGCGCCGGATCCTCCAGCCGATGCTCGAGCAGACGAAGCTCGATCGAAGCAGTTTCGATGCCTCGATCGAGGTCGATCCGCGCCGGACGACGCGCGAGCACATGGCCGCCCTCCACGAGCTCGGTTTTCGGCGCATCTCGCTCGGCGTCCAGGATTTCGACCCGGAGGTCCAGCGAATCGTCAACCGCCTTCAGCCGTTTGCCGAGACGGCCCGGGTGACGGAAGAGGCGCGGGCGATGGGCTACGATTCGGTCAACTTCGATCTGATCTATGGCCTGCCGAAGCAGACGCAGGAGAGCATCGTTATGACCGCCAAACACACCCTCGAGTTGCGGCCGGACCGGATTGCCCTCTACAGTTTCGCCCTCGTTCCATGGATCAAGCCGACGCAGCGCAGCTACAAGGATGAGGATATTCCCAAGTCGGGTGAGAAGCGGCTCCTCTATGAGCTGGCCCGGGAGCTGCTGCTCGACGGGGGCTACATCGAGATTGGGATGGACCACTTCGCCCTCCCGCACGATCAGCTGGCGCTCGCCGCCGCTGATGGGACGCTCCACCGGAACTTCATGGGCTACACCGAGATGCGGACCCGGGTCATGCTGGGGATGGGGGTCAGCGCGATCTCCGAGACCCCGGACTGTTTCCATCAGAACGAGAAGGCCTTCCCCGTCTACGAGAAGCGGCTCCGGCAGGGGGAGCTGCCGACACTCCGCGGACACCGACTCGATGAGGAGGATCGGGCGCTGCGTGAGCAGATCCTGGTCTTCATGACCCGTTTTGCGGTTGAGCTGACGCCGGAGCAGCAGCTCGATGCGCCGGTCTTTCTGGCGACGATGATCGAGGATGGCCTGGTCGAGCTGGAGGGGTCGACGCTGCGACTGACCGAGAGCGGGCTGCCATTCCTGCGCAATGCCTGCATGTTCTTCGACCAGCGACTCCGCCGGCAGCAGCCGACCTCGCGGACCTTTTCACAGGCGATGTGACATCATGAATACTGCCAAAGAGAGAAGAGTGACGGTGATTGGTGGCGGTTTTGCCGGTCTGACAACCGCCTACTATCTGCAGCAGGCCGGGGTGAAGGTGCGAGTGCTCGAGAAGTCCAGTCGGCCGGGTGGCCTGATCGGCACGCTGCGCACCCCGCACGGCCTGGTTGAGACGGCCGCCAATGGCATTCTCAATTCGGGGCGTCTCGAAGCGCTCTGCGCGGAGGCGGGGATCCGCATGATCGAACCGCGCCGGGAGAGTCGGGCGCGCTACATCTGGCGCGGAGGGCCGCGCAAGTTTCCGCTCACCGCCGGGGAGGTGGTGCGGATCGGAACCGGTCTGCTGACCAATCTGGGGCGGATCAAACCCGCGCCGGGCGAGACCATCACCCGCTGGGGAGAGCGTGTTCTCGGGCGGGGGGCGACCTTCTATGGGTTGTCGACAGCACTCGGCGGAATTTATGCCGGCGACAGCGACCGGATGAGCGCGAGCCTTATTCTCCGGGGCCAGCCCGGACGCGGGGCTGCGCCGAAGCCTCCCAAACCGAAGATTCGCGGTACGATCGCGCCCGCCGGCGGGATGCAGGAACTGATCGACGGGCTGGCCCGCTACCTCGAGCAGCGCGGGGTCGAGATCCGCTACAATGTCGAGGCGCAGGTAGTGCCAGGCGAACCGACGATCGTCTCCACCTCTGCCGCCGCCGCGGCAGAACTCCTGCGGGAGGTCGCGCCGGGGCTCGCCGCGCCGCTCAGCCGCATCGAGATGCTCTCCCTGGTCACGGTGACCAGCTTCTACCAACCAGTTCCCGAGCAGTTGAATGGGTTTGGCTGCCTCTTCCCGCGCGATCAGGGTTTCCGGGCCCGCGGCGTCCTGATGAATGACGCGATCTTCGCGGGCCGGAGCGACTATCGTTCCGAGACCTGGATTCTGGGAGGGGCGCTCGACCGGGTCATCGTCAACCGGAGTGATGACGAGATTGCCGCCATTGTCGCGACCGATCACGAGCGATTTACGGGACGCCAAGAGACCCCGCTGGGCCTGACGATCACGCGCTGGCCCAATGCGCTGCCGCACTACGACCTGACGTTGGAGAAGGCGCTGGCCGAACTCCCCAACCAGTTCGACCAGGCGGCACCGCTCGTTCTCTCAGGAAACTACCTCGGAGGGATCGGTCTGGCGAAGGTGCTCGATCGTTCGGCGGCCGCGGTGCAGGAGATGCTGGCAAGGCTATGAAGAAGGGAATTCTGCTCATCAACCTCGGGAGTCCCGCGGCTCCAACCCCGGCAGCGGTGGGCACCTATCTGCGCGAGTTTCTGATGGACGGGAAGGTTCTCGATATTCCCGCTCCGCTCCGCTGGTTCCTGGTCAATGTGATCATCGTTCCGCGGCGCCGGTTTCAGTCGGCGAAGCTCTATCGCACGATCTGGACGGATGCGGGGTCACCGCTTCTCGTCAACACGGAAAGCCTCGCCGCCCGGCTGCGTGAAGTCCGCGGCGTCGACTGCCCGGTCGAGATCGGCATGCGCTACGGTCAGCCCTCGATCGAGGCCGGACTGGCGAGACTGCTCGACGCGGGCGTCGAGCGGGTTCACGCCGTCCCGCTCTATCCCCAGTACGCTGAATCGAGCTATGAGACGGCCGTGATCGCCCTCCGCGAGGCGGCGGCTCGGCTCGGATGTCAGGACCGGCTCGAGCTGGTTCCGCCATTCTATGACCGGCCCGAGTATCTGGAGGCCGAGGCCGCCAACATTGGCGAGCAGCTCGCGGCCTTTCGACCCGACCACGTCCTCTTCAGTTATCACAGTCTGCCCGTGCGGCATCTCGAGAGGCTCGATCGCTCGGGAAGCCATTGCCTGAAGAGCGCCGACTGCTGCGAGAGCGTCACCGAGGTCAATCGACTCTGTTACCGGGCGCACTGTCTCGCCACGACGCGCGGCATTGCCGCCCGATTGGGCCTGGCCAAGGGCGATTACAGCGTCGGTTTCCAGTCCCGTCTTGGTCGGGCCGCCTGGGTTGGGCCAACGACTGAGGATGTGCTGGCTGCGCTGGGCCAGCGCGGCGTGCAGCGGCTCGCGGTCTGCTGTCCCTCTTTTGTCGCGGATTGTCTCGAGACCCTCGAGGAGATCGGTGAACGAGGGAGCGAGACCTTTCTCGAAGCTGGCGGAAAAGAGTATCGATTGATTACGGCGATGAACGATCATCAGGTCTGGGTGCGGGCGCTCTCGGAGCTGATTGGTTGATGGGCCAGTAAATATTGTTTCCAGTCAGGTTGACGGGGCAGGTGGGATCGGTCCCGCTCACTGGCTCAATCAACGACCCGGGAGGGGGCGGTTCGCGAACCGCCCCTCCTTGAACGCCGAGTGCTACTTGAAG
>JBEAVZ010000289.1:0-9671 GCA_041160645.1 Acidobacteriota bacterium | reverse complement strand
TCCCTCTATTAATCGTAAAGGAAGAGAAGAGTATGCGTTTCGCCGTCAGTTTCGCCGTCAATAGATCGCTCCGCTCCGCGAGGAGCCTGCTCGCGGCCATTCTGTTCGCCGCCGCCGCGGGCGTTGGTGGGCAGGCGAATGACCGCCTCGTCGTCATGCCGTTTGAGAATCGCTCCCAGCTCGCCGAGTACAATTGGATCCGCGACAGTTTTTCGATCGCCCTTCTCGAGATGATCGACCATCGCTCGATGCGGGTGCTTGCTTTGAATGAGCGTGATCTGGCCTTTGAAAAGCTCCGGCTCAATCCAAACGATCTGCTCACCCGCGCTTCGATGATACGGGTCGCAGAGACGGCGCGCGCCAATCTGGCACTGATTGGCGAGTTTGACGTTGGCGTTGAGAAAGATGGTGTGACCGTCTCGGTCTCCGCTCGTCTGATCGAGATTGCCGAGGGGCGGTTGGTGGCCAACAAGGTCTTCAACTTCAGCGGGCCACTGACCAGTCTGCAGCAGATCGAGGGACAGCTGGCCTGGAGTCTCCTCTACCTGCGTTATCCCTCGACCGTCGACACGAAAGAGCAGTTTCAGCAATCGTTGGTCTTTGCTCCGCCGCTCGCCTGGCAGAGCTTCGTCAAGGCCGTCCAGACCATGGATCAGACGCGCCGCGAGAGCTATCTGCGTCGGGCGATCAAGGAGTATGTCAATGGCGGGGGCGTCGGGCAGTATGGAGCAGCGACCTATGAACTGGGTCTGCTCAGCTATCGACGGGGGGATGACGAAGAGGCAGCCCGCCAGTTTCGCCAGCTCAAACCGGATGACAACGATTATGAGTCGGGACTCTTCAACCTTGGCCTGGCCGCCTACCGGCTTGGCGATTTCGCTCAAATGATCACGGCGCTGACCGACTTGTCACGCCGGCGGCCGGATTTGGAGGTTCTCAACAACCTCGCGGTTGGACATCTGGCGAAGGGCGAGATCGTCCAGGCCCTCCCCATTCTGCAGAGGGTCGTCGCCAATGGTCCGGAAGATACGCTCTATCGCTTCAACTTCGCCTATGCCCTCTGGCGCAATGGCCAGTTTGAAGAGGCGATCCCCCATCTGCGGGTGGTTCACCAGCAGGCTCCCCAGGACGGGGAACTTCTCTTTCTGCTGGCCCGCTCGCTGGTCGCGACCGGCAAAGAGGAGGAGGCCCGCCCCTTCGACGAGGGCGCGCGCCGCTTTCTGCCCGGCTATGCGAAGTGGACGGTCGATCCGGCCGCGATTCCCCAGTTGGGACGACTCCGCCATGAACTCGTCCGCGCCGGGAACCCTCCCCCCGCGAACCGCCCACTTCTGCCAATTCTGAACGATCTCAACGAACAGATACGGCAACGAATCGATGGCGTGCGCCGCCACCTCGCAAAGAATGACGAGACCGCTGCCCAGCTCGAACTGGACCGGCTCGAGTCACTCGATCCGGCGAACGCCGAGTCCGCCTATCTGCGCGCGCTCATCCACCAGCGGCGCGGTGAGACCGACCAGGCTCTTGGGCTGCTCCGGACCGCCGTCGGCAGGGATCCGCGACTCTTCGAGGCTCATCTGCTGCTTGGACGAATCTATTATGCGCGACAGGATCGGGCCCGGGCGAGTGCGCATACCAACCAGGCACTGGCGATCGATCCAGCCAGTCGCGAGGCCGCCGCGCTCAAACAGCGGATCGAGGCGGGACGCTGAATAGCTGCACAAAATCCGCCCCCGTACGTTCAGAGACGGGAAGAAGATGATGACGATCGTTCAATATCCGAAGCGAAGCGTGGGTCTGGCGGTGACCGCTTCAATCCTTTTGCACCTCGCGCTGGCGGTTGGTTTGCGGTATGCCCCGGCGATTCGGGTGGCGATGGGGTTGGGGGGGATCGAGTATGTCGATGCTGACTATAACCGGGCGATTCTGATCGACTTTTCGAAGGGCTTTCGCTATCCGCCCGGTTTTCTCGGTTTTGTCGCGCCAACCAAGATCCGGTCGCTCGAGGAGATCGCTCGCGAGGAGGCCCGCCGGGCCCGTCGCGAGGCCGCGCGGCGCGCAGCAGCCGCCAGGGCCGCGGCCGCTGCGCAGGAGAAGGCTGCCGCGCAGGAGAAGGCCGCGGCGACTGAGCCACCGCCCGAGAAGCCCGCTGCGTCCGGTTCAACCTACCCGGGTGGGTTTGGCCGGATCAACACCGCCCCAATTCGGGACCAGATCCAGCGTCTCTACCAGGCCAATCGCGATGGACTGCTCGTCATTCCCGAGGGGCGCCTGCGCGTCGGGGTGACCGGCAGCATCAACCGCGATGGCACACTCCGAAACTACCGGCTGATCTTTCCATCAGGCATTCCCGAGATCGATGCTTCGGCCCTCGCCATCCTGCAGGCAGTTAGTGAGAGCCGGGCTCTTGGTCCGCTCCACAACCTTACCTCGATCAGCCTGATCATTGAAGTCGACCAGATTGCGCAGTTGAACGTGGTTGGATTTGCCGGCAGCGAGGATGAGGCGCGGGCCGTGGTCGATCTCGCCAACACTGCGCTGCTTTTTGCCCGGGTGACCAAGGCGCAGGACGTCGCGGCCATGACCATGCTCAATAATCTCAAGGTCTCCCGCAGCGGACAGCGCGTCGAAGCGGTGATCCGCATGGCCCGCCAGACGGCGACCGCGGCACTCAACCGCTCGATGGGCAATTGAAGGCCGCGGCGTCGACAAAACCAGCAGATCACCGGGCAGTGCTAATCCTGCTCCACAAAGAAACGCCCGACCAGTTTGTCATAGACGATCGCGCCAAGCGGCCCACCGATGAATGGTCCAACGATCGGGATCCAGAAATAGTAGTTGTTGGCAGTGAAGACCTCGCCACCCCAGCCGGCCAGTGAGGTCAGCAGGCGCGGCCCAAAGTCACGCGCCGGATTGATCGCGTATCCGGCGTTCAGTCCAAAGCACATCCCAATCACCACCACCAGCAGTCCGACGACAAGCGGTCCGAGATTTCCGGTCGAATTGTTGCGGCTGTCGCCAATGGCGCTGATGACCAGCAGGAGCATAGCGGTCCCAAAGATCTGATCGATCAACGCTCCGGCGACGGAGAGGTATGGTTGCGGGGAGGTGGCGAAGATGCCGGCTGTCTCGAGTGTCCGGACGCCCCCATCATAGGCGTTGAAGGCATCGCGATAGACAAGGAGCACCGCGGCCGCGGCGACGAAGGCTCCCGCCACCTGGGCGATCGCATACGGTCCGAACTTGTTCCACGGGAGCTTGCGCCGGATGGCCAGGGCGAGGGTCACGGCCGGATTGAGATGGGCGCCGGTCACTCCGCCGGCCACATAGATGCCCATCGTCACCGCCAGTCCCCAGGCAATGTTGATGGCCAGATACGAGCCGTTATCTCCGCGGCTCAAAACCTTCTGGGCAACGACCGCGGCGCCGAAGCCGTACATGACAAAGGTGCCCAGAAACTCGGCGAGCATCTCGCGACGAATAGTTGAAGAGTTCATACCTAGTCGGCCAGACCTTTCCCTGATTCAGTAATGGAAGACAATCAGACTGATTGTGGATTCGATGTTTAGTTACCGGAACGGCGTGCATCATAGCCGCAGTGCCTCTCCAGATCAAGAGCCGGCCAGATGCCGGGGAAAAGTGGGGAGATGGAGGGCCATTTTCGTCTGTTTCGAGTTTTTCGTGGACCAGTTCAAACAGAGAACGCTTCCCCTGAAAAAACAGGACAGCCGGGAAAAGCCGGCGAGACTCCTGCTTCCGCGCGACCCGAATTGGTGTTACTCTCCAGCCTCCGCAAGGTTAGGATGATGGCCAATTGCCGTCCGGATCGCGACGCGAGCCCTGATTGCGCAATGGTTGGTCGAATTAAACTTCGAGGACAGTGGGTGAGTCATGAGATCAGTCTTCAGGATGGTTTACCGGGTCAATGCAAACTTAGCCCTGGTATTGTTGGTGGTCATGCTGACTGGCGGGGTGATCGTCAGCGGGCAGACGAGGCGACCGATGACGCCGGAAGATATTGCCGGCCTCAACCGGGCGAGTGACGCCCAGGTGAGCTATGACGGACGGCGGGTCGTCTATGTCCTGACGCGCTGGGATCGCGAGCGTGATCGTTACAATTCCGACCTCTGGATGGTCACGGAGGCGCGGGAGAACCAGCAGTTGACGAGCGGAGAGAAGCGTGACGATCATCCCCGCTGGTCCGCTGACGGTTCGCGGATCGCCTTCCTCTCGGAGCGTGGAGCGGACGCGCGGGCCGGGGCGCAGATCTACCTGCTCAGTACGCGCTTCGGCGGGGAAGTGGTCCAGCTGACCCGCCATCCGCGGCCGGTTGAGCGGTTCGAATGGTCAGCCGATGGTCGATACATCGCCTTTCTCGCGCCGGCGCCGCGCCCGGAAATCCGCGATCTTCCGCATCGTGCCCCAATCGTCGTCGATGGTGATGACGATCCGCACCAGCTCTGGGTAGTCGAGGTGGCGACCGGAAAGATCGAGCCATTGACGACAGGGAAGAGCCATCTCGTCTCATTTGGCTGGTCGCCTGATCTGGCCGAGGTGGTCTATGCCGCCCGCCCGTCGTCCCGACTCATCGAACAGTCGGAGACGGAACTCTATCGCCTCACGGTCGGCCGTCGTGATCGATCGGGAGCGCTTCTTTTCAGTCCCCAGAGCACCGAGACGGCGACGCGCCTGACGCGCGGCAATGGCGCCGAACTGGAACCACGCTTCTCTCCCGACGGGCGGTGGATCAGTTATCTTGCCAAGGGGGATGGCGACCCGCTGGTTGGACCGGATCGGCTGCACATCCTGCCGGCCAACCCGGAGGGCGGCAGCGCGCCAGTGATTGCCGCGCCGGGCTTTGAAGGTTACGTGCGCAGCTACCGCTGGGTCTACGACAATGAGCGGATCATCGTCAGCGCCGGGCAGGGCGTCAATCAGCAGCTCTATTCCATCTCGCGCAGCGCCCGGACCGTGCAGACTCTGACGCGGACGGACGGCGTCAATTCCGGTTTCTCGATTACCCCGGATGGGCAGACGATCGCCTTTATCCACGAGAACCCGCGCATTCCCACCGAGGTCGCCCTGCTCAGTTCAAGGATCATGGTCCCGATCTTCCTCACGGAGCTCAATCCGGGCACGCGTGAACTGGCGCTGGGGCAGGTCGAGGCGATCCGCTGGAGTTCAAAAGACGGCACGAGCATCGAGGGGCTGATCGTCTATCCGGTCGGGTTCGAGACCGGACGGCGCTATCCGCTCATCACCTGCCTCCACGGTGGTCCCGAAGGGGCCTACACGAAGGGATTTGAGGCCAACTGGAGCACTTTTCCACAGATCTATGCGGCGCGTGGGTATGCCGTCTTTCTGCCCAACTTTCGTGGCTCCTCGAACTATGGAGCAAAGTTTGCGCAAGCGAATGCCCGTCTCGCCGGGCGGATCGACGTCGAGGATGTCCTGAGCGGAATCGACCACCTGATCAAGACCGGGATTGCGGATGGAACGCGTCTCGGGGTTGTCGGGTGGAGTTATGGTGGTTACCTGAGCGGGTTGCTCGTCGGCCAGACCGACCGCTTCCGCGTCGCGGCGTGGGGAGCCGGTCTCGCCAACGCCGAGTCCTACTGGGGGACGGCCGACATCGTCGCCCAGCGCGAGCGGCTCCACGGTGGGACGCCGTGGGAGGCTGGCAAGCTCTATGAAACGATGTCGCCGCTCCAATACTTCCGTAAAGTGAAGACCCCCGTGCTTATCTTTCACGGCGAGAGGGATCAGCGCGTCCCGCTCGGGCAGTCGCAGGAGAGCTTTCGACGCTTGCGTCGGCTTGGCGTGAATGTTCAAATGGTAATTTATCCAGAGCAGGGACACGCGCTCGAGCTGCCTGGTTACCAGATCGACAAGATCAGGCGGGAGCTCGAGTGGATTGAGAAGCATCTCTCAAATTAACGGCGGGATGCGAGTGTTGAACGCTAATGAGGAAAGACAGAGAGTCAATGGCAACCGTGACTTCAGCCCCGGTCGGTATAGAGTCCAGCTCGTCGGAGCGGACCCCGAGAATTCTTCTGGTTGGCAACCCGAATGTTGGTAAGTCGGTCATTTTCGGCTATCTCACCGGCAAGTATGTCGCCGTCTCCAACTATCCGGGAACGACCGTCGAGGTCTCCCGCGGGACGATGCGGCTGGGTGGGAAGAGCTACGAGGTGATCGACACCCCGGGGGTCAACTCCCTCGTTCCCCAGTCGGAGGATGAGCGGGTCACCCGGGACATGCTCCTCTCGAGTCGGCCCGATCTGTTGATCCAGGTTGCCGACGCCAAGAATCTGCGCCGGACCCTGCTGATAACCTCACAACTGGTCGAGCTGGGGATCCCGATGGTCCTTGTCCTCAATCTGATGGATGAGGCCCGCAACCGCAACATCGAGATCGATGTCGCCGGGCTGAGCGCCATGTTTGGCGTCCCGGTCCTTCCCACCGTCGCGACGGAGGGCGAAGGGCTGACGCAGCTCAATCGGGCCATTGGTCAGGCGATTGGCAAGGCCCAGCCGCCACTCGATCCGCTTGCCGCATCGCGAAAGCGGCTCTTCGAGGCGGAGCCGGTCGTCGACCTGCTCCGGTCGGGCGGCAGCGACCTGCCGCTGCCATTGACGCTCGAATGGCTCCAGACGCGTGATAGCGGGCTGCGTGGCCCGATCATCGAGCGGCTTGGGCTCGAGCCATCCGCGCGGGAATCGCTCGAGACGACGCAGCGCGGCGCGGTGCGCAGCCTCTCCGGACGTCTCGATGAGCTGCGCAACAGCCTGCTCGATGAGGCGACGGCCCGCTTCAAAAAGGTTCTCCCCGGCCTCGCCGATGAGGCCCGTGACAGCCGCGGTCTCTCCGCCGCCTATGTCATGCTGGCGGTTGGCATGGCGATCTTCCTCTACACCGAAGCGGCCAGCCTGCTCAACCAGTTCATTGGTCCGTACCTGGGCTGGACATTCCCCACCCCCTACTCGCTCGTCAATGGCTGGTTCGACCAGACCCTCATCCCGCTGGCGCAGGCGTGGCTGGGCGGACGCGGTCTTGGCGCGATCGGGACGATCCTCTTCGGGACACTCAATGCCGAGACGGGCGCGTGGGAGAGTGGATTCCTCTATCCGGCGGTGACCCAGGTCACGCTGCTTATCGCGCCGGTGATCATTCCCCTCGCGATCGTCCTCTACCGCTCGCGCCGCTTCGCCGAGAAGCTTGGCCGCTGGTCGCGTGAATGGCAGACCGGGGCGCCCTTCCTGCTTGTCGTGCTGCTTCTCATGTATGAATTTGTCGGGGTGGTCGGCGCCGGGACGCTTGTCGACGCCTTCGAGACGACCCTCTTCAACCAGTATCTTACGCCGCCCTTGCAGCGGATGATCCCCCCCGGATTCGTCTATGATTTCCTGGTCGGAGACTACGGCCTCGTCTCGGTTGGCCTGACCTATGCGCTGGCGATCGTCCTGCCGATTGTCTTCACCTTCTTCATCGCCTTTGGCCTGCTCGAGGACAGCGGCTATCTGCCGCGGCTGGCGATCCTCTCCGACCGGCTCTTCCGCGTCATGGGGCTCAACGGCAAGGCGGTCCTGCCGATGGTCCTCGGTCTCGGGTGCGACACCATGGCGACGATGACGACGCGCATCCTTGCGACAAAGAAGGAGCGGATCATCGCCACGCTGCTGCTGGTGCTCGGCGTGCCGTGCTCGGCCCAGCTGGGCGTCATTCTCGGGATCACCTCCTCGATCAGCGTCGGCGCGGTCCTGACCGTCTTTGGCGTCGTCGTCTCGCAGATGTTCCTCGTTGGCTATCTCTCCTCAAAGATCATTCCGGGGCGGCGCGGGGACTTCATCTTCGAGATTCCGCCGATCCGGGTGCCGATCTTTCGCAATGTCTGGACCAAGACCCGGCTGCGGATCATCTGGTACCTCAAGGAGGCGTTGCCGCTCTTCGTCCTCGGGACCCTGATCCTCTTCGTCCTCGACCGTTTCCGGATTCCGGTTCCGTGGGGACCGACGCCCTGGGCACGCGTCAGCGGACTCGCGGCGATCGAGGGAGCCCTCGCGCCAGTCGTCACCGGAGTCCTGCAGCTCCCAGCGGAGACGGCCCGCGTCCTGATCCTCGGCTTCCTGCGCCGTGACTATGGCGCGGCCGGCCTCTTCGATCTCGTGCGCACCGGGCAGATGGATGTCGTCCAGATCGTCACTTCACTGATCGTGCTGACCCTCTTCATCCCCTGTGTCGCCAACTTCTTCATGATGATCCGTGAGCACGGCACGCGGAAGGCGTTGCTCATGCTCGCCTTCATCACCCCCTTCGCCATCGGCGTCGGCGGGGTTGTCGCCTGGCTGCTCCGGGCGCTTAAGGTCACCTTTTAAGGAAAGGCAGGGGAGTCGTGCACCACCGTATCGCGGATGAGATTGTCGAGGTTCTGGAGGCTGTCTGGACGAGCGAAGAGGAGGGGACCGTTTCGGAGGAGGGCGTCGCCGACCGGGCGATGACCGAGGTGACTCCGGAACTGCTGGCTGAATGTGAGCAGGCCGGTTACATCGAACGCCCCGGGGGCGGGGAGGTTCGCCTGACCGCGCGTGGCCGCCAGATGGCTGAAGAGGTCATCCGCCGCCACCGCCTGGCGGAGAGGCTCGTCGTCGATGTCCTCGGCATGACGATCGAGGAGAGCGAGGCCGATGCCTGCGAATTTGAGCATCTGCTCGCGCCCAATGTGACCGAAGCGATCTGTACGCTCCTTGGCCATCCCCGCTTCTGCCCGCACCAGCATCCGATCCCGGAGGGGCCCTGCTGTCAGCGTGCCGGCGACCAGGTCAGCGCGGTCGTCACCTCGATCGATCGGCTCGATATCGGCGTGCCGGCGAAGGTCGCCTACGTCAGCGCGCGCAACTACCGCCGCATCCAGATGCTCTCCTCGCTGGGGATTTTGCCGGGGATCCCGGTCCGCGTCCACCAGCGCTACCCGTCATTTGTCATCCAGTGCGAAGAGACGCAGATCGCCCTCGAAGAAGAGATCGCCCGCGATATCTATGTCTGGCGCGAGTAGGTGAATGGCGCGGGAGTGTGCGTGGTCGATAATCTCACGCGGAGACGCGGAGGCGCGGAGAGAAAATGAGATGATTTGGCGGGTCTTGTCCCCAGAACTCTTCCCCCTCCGCGATCTCCGCGTCTCCGCGTGAGACAGAGCAGAAGTACCACCCTCGACGAACGGAAGAGAGCTCACGCGGAGACGCGGAGGCGCGGAGAGAAACCGAGATGGTTTGGCGGGTCTTATCCCCAGAACTCTTACCCTCCGCGTTCTCCGCGTCTCCGCGTGAGACAGCCCACAATTGCCAACCTCGACAGAGTTTACCGACGACCCGGCTTCAAACTGGCGAAAACCCTTCCTCTTCGGTAGAATCACTTTTTATTTCATCAGACCGACAATTCCGTCACCGTGCGCGGCGGGAATCTTTCAGAGGAGAGCATCATTTCATGTCATCTGGAACTTCAGGGAGAGTAGGAATCCTGGTTGGGGGCGGTCCGGCTCCTGGCATCAATTCAGTGATCGGAGCGGCGACGATCAAGGCGATCAACTCCGGCTTCGAGGTCATCGGCATCCAGGACGGCTTCAAGTGGCTGGTCCGGCGCGACACATCGCGGATGCGTCAGCTCTCGATCGACGA
>JBEAVZ010000547.1:0-11520 GCA_041160645.1 Acidobacteriota bacterium | reverse complement strand
TTCGTGAGGGTCGTCAATCGCACTCGTCCCGTCTCCCCGTATCCGACGATGCGCGTCGGATTGTCCGGATCGACCACCTCGAGAATCGCCCGCGGCATCGGCGGATAATAGATGATCGCGTAGTTGTCGGCCGGATCGAACGGTTTGTGGGTCGCCAGCCCCATGAGCGTATTGCCGTATGTCGGGGCAAAGTAGGCGCCCTCCATCAGCTCCTCACGGGCAAAACGGTGAAACTGCGGCGTCATCTCCGTGCCCCCGCAGAAGACTCCGGTGATCCCGGCCTTCTTCAGCGAGATCTTCTCGCAGAGCGCCTCGAGCAGCTTCGGTGTCGCGAACATGCACTTGACCGAATCATGCGCGCGCAGAATCGTCAGGGCCTGGTCGATGACGTGCGCCTTGTACTTCTCCATCATCTGCATCTCGCCCATCTTGATCAGCTTGATCACCCAGCGCGGATCGAGATCGACACAGAAGGAGATCCCCCCGCGGTGCTGCGCCAGATGCTCAACCGCCAGACGCAGTCGCCGCGGTCCGCTCGGACCCAGCATCAGCCAGTCCGCGCCCGGCGGGAAGTACTCGTCCGGAAGAGTCCCGCTGAAGTGCTCATAATCGATCCGGAAGTCTTCGATACTGACCCTCGACTTGGGAATTCCGGTGCTCCCCCCCGTCTCGAAGACATAGACCGGGCGCTCGGCCATCCCCTTCGGCACCCAGCGCCTGACCGGGCCGCCGCGCAACCACTCATCCTCGAAGAAACCAAAACGATCGAGATCCTCATAGGTTTTGACCTCCTGGCGCGGATCCCAGTCGAGCTTCGCCGCAAAGTCGAGCCAGAAGGGCGAGCCGGTCTCCGGCGAGAAGTGCCAGGCGACCATTTCACGAACGTGCGCATCGAGTATCTCTTTCCAATTCTTTCTGTCAGCTTGGGGTATGGCAGTCATACTTGCTCCAGTTTGATTCAATGATTAGCGGGGGTTACCGGGCTGTCGAACCCGGACAAGCCTTCGTTCCCGATCAAAGACGGGCACGGCCCGGTTCAGGTTTCAAGGCGGAACGGATTAAAGTTGGTGTCGCGGTCGTAATAGTCTTCGTTCTCTTTCCGCTTCAGGAAGTTGACGATCCGGTAGGTGAGCGGCGTCGCCAGAATCTCCCAGGAGACCTTGAGCGCGTAGTTGGTGACGAGCACCTTGAGGAGGAGCGATGTCGACCAGCCATCGGCCGCGTAGAAGGCGAGTGGATAGAAGATCAGCGAATCGACCCCTTCGCCGCAGATCGTCGAGCCGATAGTTCGCATCCAAAGCCAGCGCCCGGCCGTGAGAACCTTCATCCGCGCCAGCACGAACGAGTTGGTGAACTCTCCGGCGCAGAAGGCGATCAGCGAGGCGATGACCACGCGCGGGGTGTTGCCAAAGATCAGGTCATAGGCTGCCTGATGCGGCCAGTCCGGCGCCGGCGGAAGCGCGACGACCACATAACTCATGAAGGCGGCAAAGATCAGTCCGCTGAAACCGGCCCAGATGACCCGGCGCGAACGCGCATAACCATAGACCTCGGTCAGAATATCTCCAAAAAGATAGCTGAGCGGAAAGAAGAGAATCGCCGTTCCAAATGGAATCCCGGCGACCATGCTGACCTTCTGCACGCCAATCACACCTGAACAGAGCAGGACGATGACAAATCCGGCCATAATCAGGTCATAATATTTATAAGACCGGCATTCGTGAGCGGAGCTTTGATTGTCTTCCAACATTGGTCTCCCCGGCCAGATCGGCGCCGTCAGATGATGGGTAAACTCTATTTATTATTCAGACGAAACTCTTCTGCCAGAAAATTGTTCGGATTTTGTGTCTCAGACCTCATCTCCCGCCAAAGAGGTCAATTGATCACCGACGGGTTGCGCAGATCGAGGCGGGTAGTCAGCCAGGCATTGACATCCTGCAGACAATCGTAGGAGATTTCGTGGCCGATCGGATATTCACGATAGGTCAGCTCGACCGGCAGTTCGGTGAGGAGACGCCGGGTCTCCCGACCGTGGTGGATCGGCAGAACCACATCGTTCGTCCCGTGAGTGACAAGGATCGGCAGACCCGCCAGGGCTCCGGGATCGGGAATCTTGGCGATGGTCTCACTGATGACCCGTCCGCTGAGGGCCACGACCCCCGCGGCAAGTCCCGGCGTGAGCAGCGCGAGGGAGAGGCCAACCATGGCCCCCTGACTGAAACCGAGCAGATAGACCTCGGTCGGATCGACCTGGTACTGCTCGATCACCCCCTCGATGAACTGGCACAGGGTCCGGCGGGCAGACTCGACCTCCCGCGGATCGATCAGGATCCCCTCGCTCGAGAAGCCGAGGTTGAACCAGGCATGCGAGGCCGGCTGGAGAACGATGGGCGCCCGCGGGCTGATCACCAGAAATCGTCCATCGACATAGGGAGCGAGGGAGAAGAGGTCGTCCTCATTGGCTCCAAACCCATGGAGCAGGAGGAGGAGCGGCGCTCCCCGGCCCTGACCATTCCGCGGCAGCGCCGTGTGGTGAATAAGGTTCAATCCATTAGCGGACATCAGAAATCCTCCGGTAATCCCTCAAGAGATCAGAATATAGCGCGAAAAGACCATTCTATTTCGCTTGCCCCCAATTGGCAAAACCAGATAATCTGCAATCTGTTTCATTGGTTGGCCTGGCCCCGCTCACCAATCAAAGGATCGCGCGATCCGCGCGACCTGTTTGCCGGTGCTATTTGTTTGCCGGTGCTATTTGGTTGCCGGTGCTATTTGGTTGCCGGCGCTATTTGGTTGCCGGCGCTATTTGGTTGCCGGCGCGACCTGGTCAAAGGTTGCCCCTGCCCCACCCGGCGAAGCGCGATGAGGTCGGGGTGCGGTCAAGCCCGGCAACATCCGGTTTCAACTTCCCGTCATTTTCGGAGTCAAACGAGATGAGTCTGCGCGATCCCCTGCTCCACCCGGCCCTCATCGATCCCCGTCAGTGGGGCGAGATCAACCTCTTCGAGTATGCCTTCCATCCCGACCGCTCTCCGGTCGAGGGTGACGAGCACCAGACCCCGGAGCTCCCTTTCCGGATCGAGCACCTGGAACTCGACCTGCGCTTTGTCGTGGCCACGCGAAGCATCAGCGGAGCGGCCACCTACCGAATGACGCCGGTCAATCCCGGCCTCGCGGAGATCCGCCTTGACGCCTCCGAGCTGGAGATCTCCTCGATCACCCTCGACGATGGGCAATCGACCCCGCTCGCCTGGGAGACGTTTCGCGACTCGATCACGATCCGCCTCGACCGGTCGTATGGTCGGGGCGAACCGATCTCCCTGCGCATCGTCTATGCGGCGCGGCCGCGCAAGGGGCTCTTCTTTATCCAGCCCGATGAGTCCTACCCGCATAAACCGACCCAGATCTGGTCGCAGGGTGAGAATGAGGACGCCCACTGGTGGTTTCCCTGCCACGATGTGACCAACCAGAAGATGACTACCGTCATGCGGGCGACGGTCGACCCTGACTTCGTCGCCGTCTCGAACGGCTACCTGGTCGAGACAGTCGTCAACGAGGATGGGACCCGGACCTTCCACTGGCGGCTCGACCAGCCCCACCCGGCCTATCTCGTCTCGGTAGTCATCGGTCAGTATGAAGTGGTCCGCGATGAGCAGGGGCGCGTTCCCCTCGAATACTACCTCTACCCCGACCGCCTCGAGGCTGGGCGAGAACTCTTTGCCCGGACCCCGGAGATGGTCGAATTCTTCTCACGAAAGTTCGGCGTCGACTACCCCTATCCAAAATACTCGCAGGCCCTGGTCGACGACTTCCTCTTCGGGGCGATGGAGAACACCTCGGCGACGACCATGACCGATCGCTGCCTGCTCGACGAGCGGGCGGCGCTCGACCTCAACTATGACGACATCGTCGCCCACGAACTGGCTCACCAGTGGTGGGGAGATCTCGTCACCTGCAAGGACTGGACCCAGATCTGGCTCAACGAGAGCTTTGCCACCTACTCTGAATACCTCTGGCGCGAAGAGACCGCGGGCGCGGACAATGCCCGCTGGTCACTCTTCCAGGACTACCTGGTCTACCTGCGCGAGGATCTGACCAGCCATCGCCGGCCGCTCGTCTGCCGAAAGTATCGCTTCTCCGAAGAGCTGATGGATCGCCACGCCTATGAAAAAGGGGCCTGCATCCTCCACATGCTGCGGGGAGTCCTCGGCGACGAACAGTTCTTCCGCGCCCTCGGCCACTATCTCCGCAAGCACGCCCACCAGACGGCGGAGACCCACGACTTCAAGGTCGCGATCGAGGAGGCCACCGGGCGCAATCTCCACTGGTTCTTCGACCAGTGGATCTGGAATGCCGGCTACCCGGAACTGGAGGTCACTGCCCACTGGGAGCGCGGGCAGCTGCGACTCTCCGTCCGCCAACTGCAGGCTGTCGCCGCGGCGGAGGGGGGCGGGCCGGTCTTTCGCCTCCCGGTCGAGATCGAGGCGACGCTCGGCGACCGCTCCGTTCTCTCCTGGCAGGTCGAGATCGAACGGGCTGAACAGGATTTCTACTTTGCCTGCCCAACCCGGCCGGTCATGCTCCTCTTCGACAAGGGCGAGCGAATCTTCAAACTGCTCCGCTTTGAGAAATCGCTCAATGAACTCATCTACCAGGTCAGCGCGGCCACCGAATTGATGGATCGCGTCCGCGCCGCCCGTGAACTGGCCGCCTGGAAATGCCCGGGCTCGATCTCCGCCCTCGCGCGGATCCTTGCCGGAGACGACCATCCCGGGGTGCGCATGGCCGCGGCCAGCGCCCTCGGCGAGATCGGCGGAGAGGAGGCCCGCCAGATCCTCGTCAACTCCGTCCGGACGATCGAACCACCCGCGGTGCGCCGTACCTGCCTGCTCGCGCTCGGCCAGCTGGGGGATCCGCGCGACCTGCCGGTCTTCCGTGAAGCGATCGAGTCGTCAACGAGCTACTTTTCGGCCGTCGCTGCCGTGCGGGCCCTCGCCAACCTGGCCAGCCAAAAGACCTCCGGAGAGACCTCCGGCGAGGCCTTCGATATCCTCCGCGCAACCATCGAACGGCGCTCCTGGCAGGAGGTGGTCGCCGCGGCCGTTCTCCACGGTTTCAACCACGCCCGCGAACGCCGCGCCACCGAGCTTGCCATGCATCACTCCGCCTATGGCCAGCCACTGCCGATCCGCCTCGCCGCCATCGGTTGCCTGGCCACTCTCGGCCACGAGTTCCGGAAAGAACAGCGCGACCAGAAAGAGCCGCCAACCGGCGCGGCCGATAAGATCTACCAGCGGCTGGTCGATCTGCTCGGCGATCCCAACCATCGCGTCCGCACCGCCGCCACTCGCGGTCTCGGGAAGGTCGGCAATCCCGCGGCCATTCCCAAACTGCGCCTCCTCGAAAAAGAGGAATGCCTCGATATGATCAGGGGCGCTCTCCGCGATGCCATCACCAAACTCGAGAAACCAGCAAAATCCTGACCTTTCCGGCCACCCGACCCCGTCTTCCGCGCGCCTCCATTGCTCACCCCCGGGTGGATGAAGTATAAATCTGGTACTGAATGAATGCTCATTCAGTACCAGATTTGGCAGTACCAGATTTGGCAGTACCAGATTTTGCATTATTAGATTTTGCATTATTAGATTTGACTTTCCCGGACCGGGCCGTGGAATGTCAGACTGTCCGGTAGACCTTTCTGGCGCCGGGTAACCGTGGTCACGGCCAGAAAAGTGGTAAAGCCAGAGAGTCAGCCAGAGAGTTAAAATGTATCAACTGGCACAATAAAATTACGAGGAGTCTCGATGAAGATCATAGTCTGTCTGAAGCAGGTACCGAAAAACGACTCGGTCTTGAGGGTCAATGAGGAAGGAACCTGGATCCAGGACCGCGATTTGAGCTACGAGATCAACGAGTCTGATCAGTATGCGCTGGAAGCGGCATTGCAGTTGAAGGAGAGGGTCGGCGGAGAGGTGCTGGCGCTCTCACTCGGACCAGCGCGCGTGCAGACGGTGATCAAGGAGGCGCTGGCCCGTGGCGCGGACCGGGGACTCCATCTCGAAGATGAGAGCTTCAACGGGCTCGATGCCTATGGAGTGGCGACAGTGATCGCGGCCGTGGCCAAAGCGGAGGGGGCGGCCCTCGTTCTGACCGGTCTGCAATCGGACGACCATGGCTACGCGCAGACCGGAGTGATCATCGCCGAGCAGCTTGGCGTCGCCCACGCGACGATCGTCATGGATGTCGAGGTTCATGATTCGACACTGCGGGTCAAGCGAGAGCTCGAGAACGGCTACTTCCAGTGGGTGACCCTGCCGCTGCCGGCCGTGCTGACGATCCAATCCGGCATCAACACCCTGCGGTATGCGACGCTGAAGGGGATCATGGCCGCCAAGAAGAAAGAGATGAGCCGCTATGATGCCGCCACGCTGGGGCTCGACGCAACGGCGCTCGCTCCCCGGCAGAAGGTGCGGCGCATCTACGTCCCGCAAAAATCGAAACAGACCCAGATCATCGAGGGGGCCCCGGCGGAGATCGCCGCGAAACTGATCGAGAAACTGAAGAACGAGGCGCGAGTCTTTTAAGGGAGGTGGCAGAGATGACCAACGGTGCAGGCGGAATACTTGTCTATATTGAAGTGACGGATGGTAAGGTGAATCGGGCCTCCTACGAGGCGTTGCGGGCCGGGCAGCTGATCGGGGCGGAGACGGGACAGGATGTCTCGGCCGTTCTCTTTGGTGACGGGGTTGAGGCAGCGGCCGCGGAGGTGGCGACGCGCCGTTTGAAGACGGTCCACCTGGTCAACGAGGCCGCCCTCGCCAACTATACGGCGGATGGGACGACCCGGGCATTTCAGCAGGTCATTGCGCAGACCGATCCGGCGCTGATCCTGCTCAGCCACACTTACGAGGCGCGCGATTTCGCCCCCAAGCTGGCGGCGTCGCTCGGGCGGGCGCTGATCGGAGACTGCATCGGCTTCCACACCGAGGGGAGCGAACTGGTGCTGACGCGTCAGATCTTTCAGGGGAAGATGGTCGCCGATGTCGTACCGACTGGGGAGCGCCCCTGGTTTGTGAGCTTTCAGATTGGCACCTTCCGCGGAGATGAGTGTGAGGCCGGGACAGCGACGGTGGCCCTGACCAATGTCTCGATCGGGGCAGCCGAGATCCGCCAGCAGCCGGAACCGCGCTTCAAGGAGGCGCGGGCGGCAGTCGATCTGACGCAGGCGCCGCTGATCGTCTCGGTTGGACGCGGCATCAAGGAACAGAAGAATATCGACCTGGTCCGCAAGCTGAGCGACGCGCTTGGAGCGGAGCTGGCCGCCTCGCGTCCGATCTGCGACAACGACTGGCTGCCGATGGACCGGCAGATTGGCTCCTCCGGTCAGACCGTCGCGCCGAAACTCTACCTCGCGGTGGGCATCTCCGGAGCGATTCAGCACCTGGTCGGCATGAAGGGCGCCCGGACGATCGTCGCCATCAACCGCGACAAGGATGCCCCGATCTTTGAGATTGCCGATTATGGAATCGTCGGCGACCTCTTTGAGATCGTTCCGGCGCTGACCGCCGAGGCGGAGAAGAACAAGCAGTAGTTCGAGGAGTTCCCTTGCGTATGAGACGACTCAGATTGATTGGAACAGTGGTGGCAGTGGCGCTGCTGGCGACCACGGCGCTGATGATCGACTCGGGCGATGTCCGGGCACGCGGCTCAAAACGGGCGAAGAACCTGACGGCGCTCGACCGTTATGTGGCGAGCCCCGATCCTAATTTCTCGTACCGGCTGGTCGAGACGATCAAGCGGGACGGTTTCACCACCTATGTCCTGCGGCTCACCTCCCAACAGTGGCGGACGCCGGCCGAGGTTGACCATCATCTCTGGGAACACTGGCTGACGATCGTTCAACCCGCTACGGTCAGCAACCCGACCGGTTTTCTCTTCATCTCCGGCGGATCGATCAGCAGCAAGGCGCCGGGTGTCCCGATGCCCATCTTCACCGACATGGCCGTGCGGACCCGCTCGGTCGTGGCGGAGTTGCGAACCATCCCCAATGAGCCGCTCCAGTTTGCCGATGAGAAGTTCAAGCGGAATGAGGACGCGATCATCGCCTACACCTGGGAGAAGTTCATGAAGACCGGCGATGAGACCTGGCCGTTGCGACTTCCCATGACCAAGGCCGCCGTGCGGGCCATGGACGCGATCACCGCCTTCGCCGGCTCGACCGAGAATGGCAAGGCGGGCGCGAAGGTCGAACGGTTCATCGTCTCTGGCGGCTCGAAACGCGGGTGGACGACCTGGACGACGGCGGCGGTCGATGACCGTGTCGTGGCCATCGTCCCCTACGTCATCGACTGCCTCAATCTCCCGGCCTCGATGGACCACCACTACCGCGCCTACGGTTTCTGGTCCCCGGCCGTCAGCGACTACCTGAAGATCTGGCCGTGGGTTGGCACTCCGCAGTACAAAGCTTTGATGAAGATCGAGGATCCCTATGAGTACCGCGATCGACTGACCATGCCCAAGCTGATCGTCAACTCGACCGGTGACCAGTTCTTTCTGCCCGACTCCTCCAAGTTCTACTTCGATGATCTGGAGGGTGAGAAGCACCTCCGGTATGTGCCGAATACGAAGCATGATCTTAACAACTCAGACGCCCCGCTCTCACTCGACGCCTTCTACGAAGCCGTCCTGACCGGCAAGCCGCGCCCCAGCTATAAGTGGCGCTTTGAAAAGGACGGGTCGATCAGGGTTGAGACGCGGACCAAACCGACCGAGGTCCGGCTCTGGCAGGCGACCAACCCGAAGGCGCGCGACTTCCGGCTCGACATCATTGGGAAGGCCTTCCAGAGCGAGATTCTTCAGCCAGTCCGTGAAGGGGTCTACGTTGGGCGTGTCAACAAACCAGCGAACGGATTCACGGCCTGGTTCATCGAGATGACCTATCCGATGGGCAGCAAGTATCCACTCAAACTGACGACCGGAGTGAGGGTCACCCCGGATATTCTCCCCCACCCGGCCTGGAAGAGTCCGGGACCACCCTCCGGCAATTAAGCCTGACCGTGGCCCGGCAATGAGTCTGAAAGAGTCGACCGCGCGTCGGCAAATTGGCGAAAGGTGGTTCAGATGGAACAGATCGAACGCGACACTCTCGAGGTTGATGTACTCTTTGTCGGGGCCGGTCCGGCCTCGCTCGCTGGTGCATATCACCTGCGAAAACTGATCGATCGCTTCAACGCCGACCACGGTGGCGGACTTGGAGAGATCTCGATCGCGGTGATCGAGAAGGGTCGGGAGATCGGATCGCACACCATCTCCGGCGCAGTAATGGATATGGGCCCATTCAGTGAACTGCTTCCGGACTGGAAAGAGCGTGGGGCGCCCATCGAGGCGGAAGTGACCGACGAGGAGGTGGCCTACCTGACCCGGAAGCGGAAGGTCAAGCTCCCGGTAGTTCCACCGCCGCTCCGGAACCATGGCAAGTATGTCGTCTCACTGAACAGGTTGATCCGCTGGTTCGCCCCGATTGTCGAGGCGGCGGATGTCATGCTGCTGCCGGAGTTTCCCGGAGCTGAGCTGCTCTATGATGAGGGCGACCAGGTGATCGGGGTCCGCACCGGTGACAAAGGGATCGGCCGCGACGGTCAGCCACGTGACAACTTTCAGCCCGGCGCCGACATCTTTGCCAAAGTGACCGTCCTCGGCGAAGGATCACGCGGCTCGCTGGCCAAGAAGCATATCAGCCGCCTCAAACTCGACGAGGGGCGCAATCCCCAGGTCTATGCGGTCGGCGTCAAGGAGATCTGGGAGCTGCCGAAGGGACGGGTCAAGCCGGGGTTTGTCATGCACACGCTGGGCTATCCGCTCCCCAACAACATCTTTGGCGGAAGCTTCGTCTACGGGATGCAGAACGATCTGCTCGACATCGGCCTCGTCGTCGGCCTCGACTACGCGGACCCCTTCACCGACCCGCACCAGCTCTTCAACCAGTTCAAGCAGCATCCGGCCATCGCTTCCCTGCTTGAAGGTGGACGGATGCTCCATTACGGCGCCAAAAGTCTCCCCGAGGGAGGCCTCCTCTCGCAACCCAAGTATTTTGGCGACGGATTTCTGATGATCGGCGACACCGCCAGCTTTCTCAACTCACAGAAGCTGAAGGGAATCCACACGGCGATGCGGTCGGGGATGCTCGCGGCCGAGACAATCTTCGAGGCGCTCCTCGCCCAACGGTTCGATGACGCCCAGTTGAGCCGCTTCGAAAAGAAGGTGAAGGCGAGCGACCTCTACCGCGAACTCTACGAGGTTCGGAATTCTCACCAGGCCTTCCGCCACGGTCGGCTCTGGGGCCTCTTCGAGAACGGCGTCCAGTTTGCCACCCGGGGGACAGGCCTGTGGGGTGACCTCACGACCGAGGCGGGCCACGAGAAGATGCGGCAACTTCACGTCTTCAACCGTCTCCCGCGCCATCGCGGCGACTACCTGCAGGCGGAAGCCCCGCGCCAGGACAATCGCCTCACCTTCGACAAGGTGACCGACGTCTACCGTTCCGGAACCGCGCACAGCGAGGACCAGCCAGCCCACCTCAAAATCATCGATCCCAACATCTGCGTTGACCGCTGCACGGTCGAGTATGGCAATCCCTGCCAGTACTTCTGCCCGGCGGCAGTCTACGAAATCGAAGAGGTCGCCGGAGGGCGACGTCCCAAAATCAACTTCTCCAATTGTGTCCACTGCAAGACCTGCGACATCATCGATCCTTACCAGATCATCGATTGGGTCACCCCGGAGGGCGGTGGTGGGCCAAACTACATTAACCTGTAGCGGCCTGCCGAGCCTCCCGCGCGCACTTGAGCAGGAAGCTGGGAGTGAAAGAGACGACCGGGCTGTTTCACTCTCTCTTCCCCGAGCGCCTGAAATCATCAGTTTCTGAAACGGGTCGTTCCGGACTGACCTTGACCTCGCGGCAGTTGGCGCAGTTCATCGGTTGGTTGATAGGACCGGTGGGACCGGAAAGACCAGTGGGACCGGTGGGACCGGTGGGACCAGTGAGACCAGTGGGACCGGTGGGACCGGTGGGACCGGTGGGACCAGTGGGACCGGTGGGACCAGTGGGACCGGTAAGACCATCCCCTGATTGTCTGGCGAGTTCATATTGCGATTGCCCTGGCGTCGGGCCAGCCCCAAATCGCCAACCAGCCCTCCATCTTTTGCCATTCAAACCTCTTCGCGTTAATCTATGAGACTTATTGTCGCCTGACAATAACCAACTGAGGAGCCTTAACCATATGAAGATCCGCCTTGGTCAGTTTGGCCTCATCGCCAGTCTCATTCTTGTCAGCCTGACAATCTGTGTCGGGGCGCAGGGTCTCAACCCGATCAAGTTCAGCGCCAAGGCTGATCCGGCCCAGGTCAGGCCCGGCCAGAAGACGAGGATCACCCTGACGGCCACGATCGACCCATCCTGGCACCTCTACTCATTGACGCAGCCGCCCGGAGGTCCGCGCCCAACCCGGATCACCATCGATG
>JBEAVZ010000274.1:0-9053 GCA_041160645.1 Acidobacteriota bacterium | reverse complement strand
GTTGTAGCGGTCGATCTGCCCGGGCATCGTCCCGTAGCTCAGTTGCGCCACCTCGCCAACCAGTGGAGCCGTGCGCCCCTGCAGATTGCCGCTCGCCGCCGGGAGGGTCAGCACATCCTCGATCGATCCAATCCGGGCCTGCGGAATCTCGACCTGGACCTGGTAGGCTGTGCCACTGGCTGGATCACGCCAGTAGACCGGTTGCGTGAATCGCGATGAAGATGTCGCGGCGACCAGTGACCGACCGATCTGCTCTACGCTCAGGCCAAGCTGTCCAGCCCGCTCCCGGTCGATGTTGATATTGACAGTCGGGTAGTCGAGGGGCTGGCCATACTGCAGATCACGGAGGGTCGGAATCTTCCTCATCTCCGCCAGCACCTTCTCGGCGAAGGCCCGATTCGCGGCGAGGTTCGGCCCGCTCAGGGCGACCTCGATCGGCGTTGGCGAGCCATAGTTCATGATCTGGCTGACCAGATCTCCTGCTTCGAATGAGAGGGTCGCTCCCGGAACCAGCGGCGGGATCTTCGCGCGCAGCCGCTCTTTCAATTCAGAGAGCTTCAGACCACCCGACTGGCGCAGCTTGACGCTGATGATGGCCTCCTGCGGACCATTCGTCCAGAGGTGGATCGTGTTGACCGGGTAGCTGGCCGGTTGCGTTCCGACATAACCGAGAGTCACTTCAACATTGTCCGGCCCGGCCTCTTCACGGATCGCCCGCAGCACGGTCAGGGCCATGACCTCGGTTCGTTCGACCCGTGTCCCGGTCGCGGCCCGCAGCCGCACCTGGAGCATCCCCGATTCGACCGTCGGAAAGATGTCGACCCCGATCGGTCCGAGTGGCCGGCCAATCAGGAGGATCGTCCCAAATGTCAGCAGCAGGTAGAGACCGGTCACCAGCCGCCGCTTTTGATGCAGCCCTTCCAGCAGCCCGGCGTAGCGGTGGCGCAGCCGGTCCATCACGCCTTCGTGCTCGACGGTCTGGGGTGTCCGCAGCAGGCGGATCGCCAGAACCGGAACCAGCGTGTTCGAGAGCAGGTAGGAGGCGATCATCGCCAGTCCAACGGCCAGCGAGAGGGGCACGAAGAGCGCTCGTGAGACCCCCACCATGAGAAATGACGGAACGAAGACCGCGAGGATCGCGAGCATGGCCAGCAGCCGTGGGGTGATCGTCTCGCGGGTCGCATTGAAGACCGCCCGGCGGAGTGGCTCGCCGTTGACCAGATGGACGTGGATGTTCTCGATCGCCACCGTTGCCTCGTCAACCAGAATGCCGATCGCCAGCGCCAGCCCGCCGAGGGTCATGACATTGATCGTCTGGCCGGTCAGCCAGAGTCCGATCAGGGCGGCGAGGATCGCCAGCGGAATGGTCAGGACGACGATCAGGGCGCTCCGCACGTCGCGCAGGAAGAGCAACACGGCCAGCCCGGTCAGCAGCGCGCCGAGCAGTCCTTCCGTCAGCAGCCCCCGCACGCTGTTCCGGACATAGGTCGATTGATCCAGTTCAAAGCTGACCTTGATATCCTCCGGAATCAGCGCCTGCATCTTTGGCAGCTCCGACCTGACTCGCTTGACGACATCGATCGTTGAGGCATCGGCCCGCTTGGTCACCGGAATATAGACGGTTCGCTTCTCATTGAAGAGACCGTAACCAGTCAGAATGTCAGCCCCGTTCTCGACGTTTCCGATGTCGCGGACGTAGACCGTTGGTCCACTGCCACTGCGGATCGGCAGATTGGCCAGTTCCTGAATATTGGAGACGACTGAGTTGATCGGGGCGAGCCGGTTCAGATCTCCGGTCCGAATATTGCCTGCCGGAAGGATCGTGTTGCCGGCGGCGACCGCTTTGATCACCTCTTCCGGCGCCAGCTGGAACTGCCGCATCTTGTCGGGATCGACCCGGACAATCACCGTGCGCTGATTTCCGCCGAAGGGCGGCGGCGCCGAGACCCCGGGCAGCGTCGAGAAATAGGGGCGAACCCGGAAGAGCGCCAGATCCTGAATCTCACTCAGATTGCGGGTCTCACTCGAGAAGACCAGCTGCCCGACAGGGACGCTTCCGGCATCGTACCGAACGACGAATGGCGCGACCGTTCCCGGCGGCATGAAGGCTCGCGATCGTTCAACATAGGAGACCACCTGGGCCAGCGCCTGGTTCATATCCGTTCCCGGATGAAAGAAGAGCTTCACCAGACCGACATTCTGAATCGAACGCGATTCGACGTGCTCGATCCCCGTCACATAGAGAAAGTGGTACTCATAGTAGGAGACGAGATAGCTCTCCATCTGCGAGGGATCCATTCCGCCGTAAGGCTGGGCAACGTAGATCACCGGCAGGTTGAGATTGGGGAAGATGTCGACCGACATGCGCGAGATGGCCAGGCCGGATCCCAGGGCGATCCCGACCATGATCACGAGGACGGTCATTGGTCGGCGCAGCGCGGAGATGATCAGGTTCAATTGGCGCCTCCTTGGCGAAGCAGAGCCAGCAAAGGTTCGAGGTCGCCATGCGCCCGGCATTCGGCGAGGCGGGCCCGCCAGATCGCCAGATTGGCCAGACCGAACCCGACTTCTGACTGGGTCAGCAGGCGTTGCGCTTCGGCGACTTCGATCACCGTACCCAGCTCCGCATCGTACCGCTTGCGCACCCGCAGTTCAGTCAGGCGGGCCGCTTCGAGTTGACGTGGCGCATTCTCGGCAAAGGCCGCCGCCGCTGCCGCCAGCGCCCGGGCCCGGGCCTCCTCGCTCTTCAGTTGCTGCTCGACCGACTCGAGACGGGCCTTTTCGGCCACCAGATTCTGCTCCTCCTGGCGGCGACTGGCCCGCAGGCGGAAGATCTCTGAGGGGGTAAAGGTGAGCGTCAATCCCGTCAGCCAGTTGGCCGTGTCGGGATAGAATCCCCGGTTGCCAAGGCGGCTTCCATCGATCCGTGCCCCACTGCCCCGACCGAAGAGGTTGGTCTGCCAGCTCAGACGGGGATAGATCGACCGGTCAAGAACTTTTTTCCGGGCGTTGATGATCTCGACCACCGACTGCTGCCGCAGGCGCAGCGGATGTCCGGAGAGCAGGGAATTGAGCGGCTTCGGCAGCGCGGGAGGTTGACGGGTCAGCAGGGCCTGACCGTCGACCGCGAGCGTCTCTCCGGCCATCCCGATCGATTCGGCCAGGGCCACTCTGAGCAGCGCCTCCTGCTGCTGCGCCTCGATCAGGGCATGGCGGGCGACCGCCAGTTCAACCTGGATCCGCGAGCTGTCCGAACCCGGACGCAGCTCGCTCCTGACGAGCGTCTCGACCGCCTGGGCGAAGCTCTCCATCCGCTCGACCGCCGCCGCGGCGCTCCGCGCCACCTGCGCGGCCGCGACCACGGCCAGATAACGGTCCGCGGCGGTAACGGCCGTCTCGAATTCCGTCACTCCGGCCCGCGCTCGTGCCCCGTCCTCCAGCCGCTCGGCCAGGTCGATCCGTCCCTGACGCAGCCCGAAATCGAAGATCTCCCAGGTCACCGCAAGTCCACCACCACTCCCCCAGACACTCTCCCAGATCGTGCTATTGAACGCTGAGTTCTGGAGGATCGGCCCCGAGATCGGATTGACCGAGGTCTGCGGCAGAAATGGACCGAAGATGTTGTTCCGGGTTCCTCGCGTCTGCTGCCAGTCGAACTCGGTCCGCGGCAGCCGCGAGGTCCGGGCAACATCGCTGCCCGCTTCCGCCGCGCCCACCTCCGCCCGCGCCGCCCGGATCGCCGGAAAATGCCGGCGCGCCAGCTCGACCGCTCCCGGCAGAGTGAGCGGGGTTTCGACCTGCCCGAGCCCGGGAACGTGGAGAAGCAGGAGCGCCAGCAGCGCCCATGGTCGACTCCGGCCGCTCCTTCCCGAAGTTTTTGGCCCTGGATAGGCTTTAGTTCTGATCAACGCTTGGTCTCCTTTGATCAAGGGGTTATCGATCACTCGCCGTGGCCAGCCGCGTCAGCAAATACGTTGCCAGCCAGCGGTCACTGGATTTTTGTTCTGGTGCGTTCTGCGGCGGTTCGGGCACTGGCGGAGCCAGCGCAGACCGAACCGCCAATGCTATTCGTAGCGGAGCGCCTCGACCGGAGTGAGTCGCGAAGCCGCCCGTGAAGGATAGAGTGTCGCCAGCAGGCTGATCGTCAGCGTCAGGAGGACGATCCAGCTGCTGTCCTGCCATCGCGCGTCGAGAGTAATGCTCGACACGGCATAGATCTCTGCCGGCAGCGAGATGAGATGGAATCGATTGGCCACCTGGCAAAGGAGCAGCCCCAGCCCGAGCCCGAGCCCTGAACCGACGAGCCCGATGATCAGCCCCTGCAGCAGGAAGATCCGCTGGATGGCTCCCGGCGTCGCCCCCTGCGCCCGCAGAATGGCAATATCTCGGTTCTTTTCCATGACCATCATCGTCAGCGCCGTGATGATATTGAGCGCAGCGATGGCAATCAGGAGCGCGAAGAAGATGACGATCACCCGGTGCTGCAACTGGAGGGCCGCAAAGAGCGGGCGGTTGAGCTCCTGCCAGGTTGTCGTGACATACCCCGCGCCGACCACTTCCCGGACCCGGGCCGCGGTCGCCTCGACATCATCCAGGTCGGTCACCTTCATCTGGATCACATTGGCCCCGGCGCTTCCTGTCATCTCCTGGGCTGTGCCAAGGGCGACGTAGCCCCACTGCGCATCGTATTCGTAAAGTCCGGAAGCAAAGATGCCGCTCACCCGCAGTTCCGTGTAGCGGGGCCGGCTCTGCACCCCCAGCGGCGTCAGCCGGCTCTGGGCCGAGACTGCCGTCACGCGGTCGCCCATCCCGACGCCGAGAATACGCGCCAGCTCGCGACCGAGGATCACCCCGGGCGCCTCTCCCGGCTCGCCAAGGCTTCGCGGATCCCCCTCGATCACCGTCGCGAAGATCTCACTCGCTTCCGCCGGCGCATCCAGGTCGACCCCCTTGACCACCGCCTGTTCCTGCTGGTCGCCCAGTCCGATCAGAACCGGCGCGTAGATCGTCGCTGCCGCGGCCCGCACTCCGGGTACTTCGCGCAAACGAAGGGTCAGTTTCTGGTAGTCGTCCAGTTCGCGGTTGTCGTCACGGAGCAGATTGAGATGGGCCGTTCCCTGCAGAATACGATCCTGCAGATCGCCGCGAAAGCCGGTGACCATCGCCTGCGCGACGATCAGCGCCGCCACGCCAAGCGCGAGCCCGGCGACGGCAATCCCGGTGATCACCGAGATCGCCGTCTGCCGCCGCCGCGCCCGCAGGTACCGTAATGCGATGAAGAACTCGTAGCCCACGCTTCTCTCCGGTGCTCAGAAGGATCAGGAATCCGCTCAGCCTTTTGTCTCCGGTCGCATGTGGGGGAAGAGGATCACGTCACGAATCGAATGCTGATTGGTCAGAATCATGACCAGCCGGTCGATGCCAATCCCTTCGCCAGCCGTTGGCGGCATCCCGTGCGAGAGCGCCCGGATGTAGTCATCGTCGGTGACCATCGCCTCCTCGTCGCCGCGGTCGCGCTGACTCGCCTGCTCTTCGAACCGCCGCTTCTGCTCGAGCGGATCGTTCAGCTCAGAGAAGGCATTCGCCACCTCCATGTTGGCAATGTAGAGCTCGAACCGCTCGACAAACCGCGGATCGTCGGCCTTCTGCTTCGAGAGAGGCGACAGATCGGTCGGGAACTCGGTGATGAAGGTTGGATGGATGAGATGCGGCTCGACCAGCTTCTCAAAGATCTCCCCAAGCAGCTGCCCGTTGTTCAGTCGCGGGTCGAACGAGAGGTCGAGCGCCGCCGCCGCCTCCTCGAGCGAGGCCCGTTCCATCAGCCCCTCCGGCGTCGGGCGCGTCGCATCGTCCGGCCAGTACTCGAGCACCGCCTCACGCATCGTCATACGTCGCCAGTGATTAAAATCGATCACGTGATCCTGGTAGACGATCTGGCGCGTCCCGCAAACCTTGTCGACCAGCCCGGTGATCAGCTCCTGGGTCAGCCTGATCAGGTCATCGTAGTCCGAATAGGCCTGGTACCACTCGAGCATCGTAAATTCCGGGTTGTGTTTATAGGATATTCCCTCGTTCCGGAAGTTGCGATTGATCTCATAGACCTTGTCGAATCCGCCGACCACCAGCCTCTTCAGGTAGAGTTCCGGCGCGATCCGCGCGTAGAGGGTGATATCGAGCGCGTGGTGGTGGGTAACGAATGGTCGGGCGGCCGCCCCCGTCGCGAGCGGGGAGAGCATCGGGGTCTCAACCTCGACGTAACCGCGTGAATCGAAGAAATGGCGGATCTCGCGGATGATCGCCGCCCGGCGCTCGAAGACCTCGCGGGTCGTCAGCTGGTCCGGCTCGCGTTCCCCGACTCCACCCGCCGCGATCAGGTCGACGTAGCGGCGCCGGTAGCGAATCTCTTTGTCCTGCACCCCATGGTACTTGTCCGGCATCGGCAGCAGCGCCTTGGCCAGAAAACTGAGCCGCGTCACGTGCAGCGAGAGCTCGCCTGTCTTCGTGATGAAGAGGAACCCCTCCGCCCCGACCCAGTCGCCCAGATCGAGTCGCTGGTAGAGCGCCCAGCCATCCTCGCCGATATCGTTTCTCCGCATATAGATCTGCAGAGAATTCCGACCGTCCGTGAGGTGGGCAAACCCGGCTTTGCCCATCGTCCGCATCGTCATGATCCGACCGGCCAGACGGATCACTCCGCCCTCGACCTCTTTCAGAATCTGGTTGACCGATTCGAGTTCAGTCTCCTCCTTCCGGCCGGCATGCATATGGTAGAGGCGGACAATCTCCGAGCTCGTCCGGGTCTGGTCGAACCGGTGCGGATAGGCCGGATGGCCCAACTCGACGATCTCCGCGAGATTGCGGTGGCGCTGCTGAATCTGGTCATTATCCTGGTCTGACAATCGTTCTCTCCTGTCTCACGACGCAATAATGGGGTTTAATCCTGACAATCGAATCTGCGATTATAGGAATGGCCGCGAAAGCCTGTCAATTTACCACCAAGTTTTCGGGAACAACCCTCGCAGGCGGATCGTACCATAGGCCGACGAAAGTTGTTGTTGCATTTCTTTTCGCGGTGTCCGACTCAACGAACCAGTTGGTCACCAGACCAGGGCCAAATAAGGGGCCAGATCAGGGCCAGATCACGGAGAAACATCATGGGTCGCATCATTGGTTATATCGTTCTCGGCATCGTCGCCGTCATTGTTGCTGTGTCAGTCATAAGTATTGCCGGGTCGATTATCGGTCTGGTGATCTCGTTGCTCAAGATTCTGCTCAAGCTGGCAGTCCTTGGGGCCATCGGATGGTTTGCCTGGCAGGTCTACGAGCGGGTCAAGCGCCAGGCCTAGCTTGTGCCGCGCCTGTCTCAATCCGGCAGGACGAGTTGTGGCAACTCCGCGAAATGGTCGAAGAGCAGGTCGGCGCCGGCCTGGCGCAACTCGTCCCGACCGCGAAAACCTCCGGTGAAACCGCAGGTCTTCATCCCCGCGTTCCGTCCGGCGGCGATATCGATCCGCGAATCGCCGATCATGAGCGTCCGTGCCGGATCGACTCCGCAGGCCCGCGCCGCCTCGAGCAGCATCATCGGGGAGGGCTTCCGCTCCGGCATGCTGTCCCCGCCCAGCACGATTCGAAAATAGTGGTCCAGGCCGAGCCTCTTCAGCATGGTCACCGCGAACTCATATGGTTTGTTGGTGATCACTCCCAACGGCAGCTGGGCCAGCTGGGCCAGGGCCTCGCCGACCCCCGGATAGAGAACCGTCCGGTCGAGCAGATGGTTCCGGTAGTGGCGCATGAAGATCTCCAGCGCCCGCTCGACCGCCTCCTCTGCCGGCTCCTGCCCCGCAATTGCTCGCCCCGCCGCGGCTAGTAAGCTTCGCTCCACCAGCAGTCGGGCTCCCTCACCGACAAACCCGATCACCGCGGCCTCGCTCAGCACCGGCTCTCCAAGCTCTTCCAGCATCAGATTGACGGCCGCCGCCAGATCCGCTCGTGAATCGACCAGCGTTCCGTCCAGATCGAAGAGCAGGCAGTCATAGACCTGTCCACCCTTTCCGTTCCTGTCACAGTTTGTCATTCGGTTTGTCACGCTCCGGAAACATGTGTACCTTAGTTATGATTATTTAAACAGCATTTCAGTTATCAAATGATGTCTAAACCGCTTAAGTAAAATTGGCAGATCCGAACTGCTGCAGCATATCGAAAGACAGGAGAATATGGAACCGACCGCCAATCCGCCCCGCTTCACCAACCGCCTCATCAACGAAACGAGCCCCTATCTTTTGCAGCATGCGCACAATCCGGTCGATTGGTATCCGTGGGGCGAGGAGGCGCTCTCGCGCGCTCGGTTGGAGGACCGCCCGATTCTGCTCAGTATCGGTTACTCGGCCTGCCACTGGTGCCACGTCATGGAGCATGAATCTTTTGAGAGTGAGCCGATCGCCCAGCTCATGAACGACAACTATGTCTGTATCAAGGTTGATCGTGAAGAGCGGCCCGATCTGGATGGAATCTACATGAATGCGGTCCAGATGATGACCGGCCACGGTGGCTGGCCGATGACCGTCTTTCTGACGCCGGATGGGCGACCATTCTATGGTGGAACCTACTTTCCACCCGTCGACCGGCACGGGATGCCCGGTTTCCCGCGCCTCCTGATTGCGCTGGCCGAGGCGTGGCGTGAGAGGCGTGATGAGATCGAGAAGAATGCCGGGAGTCTGCTGGTCGAATTGGGCAAGGTCGACCGGTTCCGGGGAGCGGATAGCGAGCTTGATCCGGCGCTGCTCGACCAGAGCGTCGTCCGACTTCTCCAGGCGCTCGACCGTGAGCACGGCGGGTTCGGAAACCGTCCGAAATTCCCGCCATCGATGGCCCTGACCTTTCTTCTGCGCCGCTACCAGCGGACTGGCGACCAGGCGCTGCTCGAGGCGGTCGAGCTGACCCTTGAGAAGATGGCTGCCGGCGGCCTCTACGACCAGCTTGGCGGAGGATTTCATCGCTACGCGGTCGATGATCACTGGCTCGTTCCGCACTTCGAGAAGATGCTCTACGACAAC
>JBEAVZ010000165.1:0-18936 GCA_041160645.1 Acidobacteriota bacterium | reverse complement strand
GATCTCTCCCCGATCTGATGAGTTGTGCTGATCGGTTTTGATCCATACCTCTCCTGCTGCTACACTCTGCCAATGAGCAACAATCTCCAGATTGCCACACTTGGCGGAGGCTGCTTCTGGTGCCTCGAAGCTGTCTACCAGGAGGTCGAGGGGGTGACGCGCGTCGTCTCCGGCTATGCTGGAGGCCAGGTCGAAAACCCGACCTACCAGCAGGTCTGCCTCGAACTGACCGGCCACGCCGAGGTCGTCCAGATCACCTTCGATCCAAACGTCGTCTCTTTCGAGCAGCTTCTCGACGTCTTCTTTGTCATCCATGACCCAACCACCCTCAATCGGCAGGGAGCCGATCAGGGAACCCAGTATCGTTCAGTAATCTTTTACCAGAGCGAAGAGCAGCGAACCATCGCCGCGGCAACGATCGAGCGCCTCTCGAAGGCTGGAGTCTGGAATAGTCCAATCGTCACCGAGGTCGCCCCACTCACAACCTTCTTCCCCGCCGAGGATTACCATCAGAACTACTTCCGGAACAACCCGTTCCAACCCTACTGTCTGATGGTCGTTCGCCCAAAGGTCGCCAAGTACCGGGAGCAATTTGCCAGGTAAGGCGCCACCGAAGGCTGATCTCTCTTTACGGATGGAGGGGGAGTCGGGGTAGGAGTTGGTTGGAGTGGCAGTCAGACACCCTCCTGAGACGGAGACCGAACCAAGGCCAACCGCACCTCTCACGGGAGGATGAAGACGCGACCGACGATGGAATGTCTGATATTGGGGTCTTTTGAAGCGCTGGATGGCGGAAGATAGCCGACTACTGGCATCGCTGACAGAGACCACGAATCGTCAACTGGAAACTCTCGACCTTTTTGTGACCCGCTAGCAATCCAATCTTCACCGAACCAACCAAATCGGTCTCGACGTCCTCAACCAACCCGCAGCGACGACAGACAAAGTGGTGATGTGGCGAGGTGTTCGGATCGTAACGAACTGCTCCTCCCTCGTAGACCTCGTTGATCAGTCCGGCTCCCTTGAGCCAGTTGAGGGTGTTGTAGACCGTTGGGCGGGAGCTCATCGGGAAGCGCTGGTTGACTGCAACCATGATCTCCTCAGCGGTGGGGTGATCGACACAGGTCTGTAGAAATTCGATGATCGCCCGCCGCTGCGGGGTCATCTTCAGACCATATCCGTCGACCATGGCCGCAACCGTACTGTAATCAAGTCTCGACATACCTGTTTAGACTAGATATAACCTCAGACGATGTCAACCGGTAAGTCGACCGATTGAGCGATATTACACTCTTTTGCGCTGGTTACCTGGCCGGGCAATGATGCGGGAGAAGAGATCGATCGTCCTGCCTGCGGACTGATCCCAGTCAAAGCCGGCGGCACGAGTGATTGAGTGCAAGCGTAGTTTATCGCAGAGGTGCTGATCATCGAGCAGACGGGCCATCTGGCTGGTGATCTCAGTCGGATCTGCGGGATCGAAATAGATGGCCGCTTCACCACAGGTCTCCGTGATGGCGCCAATTCGTGCTGCCGCGATTGGAAGTCCCATGGCCATCGATTCGAGCAGCGCAAAAGGGCAATTTTCAGCGATCGAAGGGTAGACGACCGCGTAGGCCAGGCGATAGAGTTCGACCAATCTCTGCCGGTCGATGCCGGGGATGATCCGCACCGATGCGGCAAGATCGAGCCGCACTATGGTTGCTGCAATCTCTGCCGCATAGCCGGGATCGGTCAGATGGCCAACGATGACCAGCTCGACTGACGGGTAATTCTGGCGTAAATCGGCGAATGCGGTCAGAAGATTGAGGACATTCTTGTAGCGATGGAGCTGCGAGACATAGAGGAAGTAGGGATTTGACCGACGATCGGACGGAGCGTCCGGTGACGACACTCCACTCCGTTCCGCTTCTCCCCACTCGATCCCGTGATGGATGACTGTGCACTGCTCTTCCCGCGCCCCTTGCCGGATGAGACGACTCCTGAGATCTTCACTGAAGGCGATAATCTCAACTCCTTCACGAAAAAGTCGTCTTGCCTGGCGATGAAGCAGCTGGAGTCGCCATCTTCTGAGTCGTGAGACCTCGACATCCCAAAGCTCGGGTTGAAATGGGAGTGAGTTATGGATGGCCACCACGGGCCGTACACTCGAGGGCCGAAGAGGTGGGAGAGAACCGGAGTTTGAAAAGAAGATCGCCGGCCGGTGGCTCCAGATCAGCCAGGGCAGCACAATCAGTCGCCAGAGCATCTTGTAGAGGCTGCCGAACAGCCAGTACCGGGTGGCGAGTGATGGCAGGCGAATCTCTTCAACCGTGACTGCTGATCGATCGGCCTCCGGGACAGGTATCTCAAAATCACTGGTTCGGAGAAGATGAAGACGGAACTGTTCACCATTCTGCCGGAGATGAGTGATCAGGTTACGCAGATAGACCGCCCCTCCACTCAGTGAGGCCGTTGCATCAATGAGAATCAGCGGACGATTATCGCGGTCCATCTGGCCATCCTCTCCACACCGTCTGCTGCTCAATCATACGGCCGACGGTTCTGCCGGGAGACGCTTATTCAACAACTCCGAGACCACACCGACAAGGCCAATACTCACATAGAGGAGCATATCACCACCCATATAGCCACTGAACTGCGATTCGATGAATGCAAAGAGGTAGATGGCAAAGGCCGTCGTCATGATCCATTCATCGGACGTCCCTTTGGTTCTTCTGATCGTCTTGTAGGCAGTTACGGCAACAACGCCCTGCAGGAGCAGGAAGATTGCGACCCCGACCAGACCGAGCTCCGCCGCCACCTCGATGATCGAGTTGTGCGGGTAGCCAACGCCTCCGGACGAGTTCCCTGTCCCAACACCTAGGATCGGCTCGGCAAGAAAGTCATTGATCGCCATATCGATGAGCATAATCCGCTCCTGAATGGAGTTGGCACTCGCATTCTGCGTCGGTGATACCGTCGGATCGAAGAGGACCTGGTAGAAGCGTACCGTCGCATCCGGGATTACGCTGTAGGCGAAACCCAGCAACAAAAGTCCACCTGCAATTATCGTCAGCTTGATCCGTCGACTGATATGACCCAACCAGATGATGTAGATGAAGAAGGTGACGATCAGACTGATTACCGGACCGCGGGCACCACTCCGAATGAGAAGAAAGGCCGCCGGAATGAGAATCATTACATCGATCAGCCCGATGCGATGCTGCCTGGCGATGCGGAAGATGACGATGATCAGCAGCAGAGCATAGGCTATACCGAACTGAATCGGATTATCCCCCTTGTCCTCAAATATGTAGATCGAGAAACGACCATAATCCTGATAGAGAGGATTGATCCATAATTCATAGAAGGAGGGAACGATCATGATGATCGACATCAGTCCAAGGTAGGTCAGAAAACGATCGATCCTGGTGGTGGAGGAGATCATTCTGACCCCGATATACGGTGCAATCACCAGGGCTGGCGCATAGATCACCTTGCGATAGGCTGACGGATTGTCCTGCGCCCATAAGAGATAACTGATAAAAAAATAACTGTAGAGAAGCCCGAAAAGCTTATCGATCAGATTGAATGAATGGTTCTGTTGGGCAGCACGCAGCGCGATCCACCCGCCAATCAGGTATGAGCCGGCCATCACCCCATAGAACGCTCCGGTTACAAATGTTCCCGGCTCGATATTCAGCTTGTAGATTGTGTAGAGGTAGAGGGCAATACCATTGATCTGGATCGCCAGTGAAAGCTCGGGGTTCCTGACGAGGAGAAAGATACTGCAGAGGAGGATCAGCAATCGCCCGGCAAGCAGTATGTCGGTGGCCAGAACCAGCGTCGAAAGTATTGCCACCAGCAATGCCCCGACCATGATTGGATACAAGTTCTCGCGTGCGCCTTGAATCTGTGACATCTCACTCCTGATTGCCTTTGCGATAGACTGCGACCACCGAATGACCTTGAATCGATGCGGTGGAGTTGAAGAGTAGCATAAGCCAGCGTATCGCCGCGACCGGGAGGAGCAGCAGAGAAGAGAGGCGGTAGGCCTGCGTCCGGTCGATCAACCGGAATCTTCTCCCGATCAGCGCCCAGGACCAGTTGAAAGCATAACGTCGATAGTGGAACCTCTCGAGTGGCTCATGAATGATCTTCTCGAGAACGAGACCATATCTGTCGGCCACATATCTCAGGGTATGATCAGGCCACCAGGTCAGGTGGTGCGGAGGCATATTTAGGATACCATTGACGGTCTGTGCAATAAACGAGTCGGCCGCCGGAACCGAAATGACCAACCTTCCTCCAGGGCGGAGACACTGCAGACTGTCAGCAATGAATTCGCTCACATCGACGACATGCTCAAGAACCTGAAAGGAGCAGACAAAATCATACTGTTCCGGGTAGTTCTCGCAATGCTCAGCGATCGACTCGGGAAGAATAGACGGGGCATCGTCATCTTCAGATAAGGGGGCGGCCAGATTCTTCTCCAGCCCGACATACCGGCATCCGGGAATCGATCTTGCAAACTTGCCCTCGCCACATCCGATATCAAGAACCTTCGCCCCGCGGGAAACGATGGAGGCAACTGTTCGATACTCACTCTTCTCCTCGAGATAGTACCAGGGATGGTGATTCAACTGCTGGTAGAAGCTCGGTGAGCCGGCAATCAAGGGACTGAAGAACCCCAGGTGGCAGCGTAAGCAATTAAAGAAAGAGAGCTGATCGATCCCCTCAAAGTGGTCAGCCACCGCCAGCCCAAACCGGGCGCGGTAGAGCTGGTCAAGATCGTCAACATCGACTCGATCAACGAGCGAGATCTCTCCAGATTGACATAGTGGACAACTGACAACTTCCATATATTACAATCAGCATATCCTGAAACCTGTTGCCAGGTCTTGAACAAGACAGGAGGATGCCCCTTCCCTGCCCCGGTATCGTTCAGGTTCAGCCACTCACCTGGCCGGGAAGATCGATCGACAGTCAGTGGCCACGTCGCCACCGCGCCTGATAC
The DNA here is from genome assembly GCA_041160645.1 of Acidobacteriota bacterium. GTDB lineage: Bacteria > Acidobacteriota > Blastocatellia > RBC074 > RBC074 > CAIOZW01. The sequence goes on along the minus strand of JBEAVZ010000165.1, from coordinate 13,940 downwards.
TCAAGCATCCGCCGAGCCAACCGGATCAGCAGCCCGTCCCTGAAATTATGCCGCTGTGTATATCGATCTGCCTCACGGTCACGAATCAGAAATGGCGGATCAGTCAGTGGCAGACTGATCGGCTCCGTCACCATGTTCGCAAAGCGACTGCGGCGATTGAGCGTGTGCGCCCCCTGCTCGTTGAACCCAATGTTTGAAATAAGGTTGACCGTCGGCAGAATCGTCAACCCGCTGTTGACCCAGCAGGAGAGGGTCCAGACAAAGGACCAACTGTCGATCTTTCCATCAAAGACCTGCTGAAAGGCCCGTTCCCAGTAGGGGACTGCCCACTCATCTCCGGTCAGAATGTCTTTGAGACGGCCGCTGTCACGCAGCTCTGGCCAACAGCTCATCGTTGTGTCATATCGCTCCCAGGCCCTCTGCCAGGTTGCCCACCCCCAGCAGTGGTTGTACCGGGAGAAGTAGTAGCTCTGGCGCGACATCCTCTCCCGGTATCGCCCGAAGAGATAGTTGGTGCCGGCAATATGCATGATACGGCGATCATCCCGGTAACGATCAAGAAGCTCCTCGCAGTAGTCAAAGAAACCTGGTTCGGGAAGACAGTCATCTTCGAGGATGATCGCCTCCTCGACTGTTGCGAAGACCCGGTCGAGCCCGGTCGAGATCCGCTTACGACACCCAAGATTGACGTCGGAGAGATCAGTGGTCACCTCACATTCCCAATCGATCTCGGAGATGACCGAACGGGCTTCGAGACATCGCTCGTCCTCTCCGGGCCGGTGTGGACGCGAACCGTCGGCAATCACGAAGAGCCGGGACGGCCGGGCCTGGCGAATCGCGCCGAGAACTCTCCGCGCCGTATCGACCCGATTGAAGATGATGAAGACAACCGGTGTTCTCATGCCTGAAAATTCCTGCACCACTGCTCGAGGACGAGGGCCTTGAATGAGAGTGGAGCAGTCACTCCAAATGGAAAAGTGCCTCCGGCAAACTCCGCCCCAGCTGCTGGTGAGAGTATCCCGGATTGAACGAGATAACCATTCCGGAGCCGACCACCATAGGCATTGAAGAGCCTGCGGTGCCACTGGCGAACCGGTGGCGTAAATCCGCGCTTCGGACGGGCCATGACCCAGGGTGGAAGAATACCGGTCAAAGCCTCCCGTAGCCTCTGTTTGGGCTCGAGTCCGGCATCGGGTTGGCTCTTGCGCAACCCGATCAACAGTTCAACCAGCCGATAATCGATCAGGGGAAGCCGCAGTTCGACCGAGGAGGCCATACTGAGCCGATCACCCTGCGCCACACCATTCTCCATCAGATAGGTCGCACAGAGGAGCCTGGTGATCTCGACCTCGAGTGTCGCCTCATCCGTTCTGGCCAGACTGCCAGTCGCGATATTGAAGAGGTCGGCTGGATCAGTCGCGGCCAGCGATTCAAGAAACGGCCTCGTGTAGTGGCGAGCCATCTCTCGCTGGGCCTCTCGAAAATCGGGAGAGAGATCGTAAAAGACGAGCCGGTCGACCGGGCTCGAGCGATCACGACGATACTGATCGATCGAGCTGCGGATCCCGCCCAGATCGTGAATCCATCTGAGGAGAGTGCCGCGGTTATATGTCCGCGGCCGGTGCATCTTCAGATAGTCGGTCAGAGAAAGACCGCCCCGTACCAAATGGTCGAACTTCCGTCGCGATTGAAGGACGGCCTGCCGCGCCCACTGGTACCCCCAGCAGAGTTCATCACCTCCGTGCCCCTGCAGAATGACCGGAACTCCATGCTCACGGGCCAGGCGCATGACGGCCAGATACCCCGAACCGGCAATATCGGCAATCGGGTCGTCCTGCCAGGAGGTCAGCGCGGGAAAACCGGCGACAACCTCATCCGTCCGCAGAACAATATCGTGCAGCGGAATCTGCAGGTGAGCCGCAAATTCGCGCGCCAGCCCCCGCTCATCGTTCCGGTTATGCCCATCATAGCCAACAGTGAAGGCCTCGATCCTTCCTGGTGAAGCCCGGTTGGCCAGTGCCGCCACCGCACTCGAATCGAGCCCTCCGCTGAGAGCAACCCCGACTGGCACATCCGCCCGGACAATCAGGCGACTGATCGTCTCCAGCTCAGCGCCAATCAACTCGGCGGGGGACCCTGCGACCGGTGGAGCATTCTCGATACACCAGTAAGCACGTTCCTCGATCCTCAGTCCCGGTGCCTCACCAACGGACCTGTCTGCCAATCGAGCAGTCAGACAGTGTCCCGCTGGCAGTTTGCGCACCCCCTGCAGCGGTGTCTGTGGCTCCGGCACATATCCGAAGTGGAAGTAACTGTCGATCGACTGGGGATCGAGCTGAAAGCGGACCCGCCCACTCCTGAGAATCGACTTCAGCTCGGAAGAGAAGACAAGCTCACCCTCCGATTCGTAGAGATAGAGTGGCTTCTCCCCCATCCGGTCACGGGCCAGCATGAGCATCTTCCGCTTCTCGTCCCAGAGCGCGAAGGCAAACATTCCCCGCAACCGCTCCAGGCATCCCTGCTGGTGATCCTCGTAAAGATGGACAATAACTTCACAGTCACTATGGGTACGGAAATGGTGCCCACGATCGATCAGCTCACGCCGCAACTCGACATAGTTGTAGATCTCTCCATTGGCAATCAGAACCAGTGAGCGATCCTCATTGAAGAGAGGCTGATCACCACCGGCCAGATCGATGATACTCAACCGGCGCATCCCGAGGTTCAGGTGCTGATTTCCGTATCTCCCAACCCCGTCCGGCCCTCGATGGACCAATGCGTCGACCATCCGGTCGACATCTGCGCTCCGGTCTCCAGTTGACTGGTTGATGATTCCTGCAATTCCACACATATCTTTTGTCTGCTCAGCGGTGTGCGACCTTCCCCTCTCCAAAAAGGTACGGCTCTCGCACCAGCCATTCGACGGGTACGGAGAGACCCAAAGCCCGGCCCAGCCGGTAACTGAGATAACCAGCCGGTGCGTCATAGATGAGATTGCAAAGACGCAGGAGTCGCAGCAACAACCGGTTGAGGCGGGAGTTCATCACAAGCGGTGGAAAGCTGTCCCGATAACGGTCCCGGATCAATCGATCCTCGGCGACACTCACCTCGAGAATGGTCGAGGACTTGGCCTGCTCGTGAACTCGAAATGCCCCAAGATACCGGCGCAGTGCTGCAAAACGTCCATGCACCAGCAGTCGAATGATGAAGTCACGATCCATCGAGAAGTTCAGAGTTCGGTCGATCATTCCTGCCCGCCCCATCAACTCACGCCGCCAGAAGAGTGTCTGCTGATGAAAGTTGAGACCAACGTGAAAGATATATGTCGCCTGGGCCATTCCGAAGGGTCCTGACCAGTAGGCATCAAGAAGTCGATCCTCTCCATCTATGATGTAGAGGCTGCCGTGGAGTGCATCCACCTCGGGATGGCAATCGAGGTATCTTCCGACCTGATGAAGCGCCCCCGGACAATAGAGGTCATCAGAGTTGAGCCAGCCGACTATCTCTCCGGTTGCCCGGCCAAAACCCTTGTTCAGAGCATCCGATTGACCGCCATCAGGTTCGCTACACCACCACGCGAGCCGATCCTCATACCTTCTGATGATCTCCAGGCTCCCATCCGTACTTCCACCATCAACAATAATGTACTCCAGGTTGGGATAGTTCTGATCGAGGACGCTCCTGATCGTCCGCTCGAGAAATCCAGCCTGATTGAAGGAGGGGGTAACGATTGAGATTTTTGGCCACAAATCCATTCAATATCTCCATTCCGGGAATCTGTCAGGAACACCGCCCAAGATAGGCGAGGATCTCCGGACAGACCTGTTCAGGCAGGCTCATCTCCAAACAGGCAGAAGGGCCCGGTCACGAGTGGCCCAGAGATTTCCAGCACTCAACAACCGATCCGCATCGCTGCGCCAATCCCTCGCCTCACGATCCCAATAGAAGAGATGAAAGCCGAAACCGCGGAGGAAGGCGAACAGATCCTCCTGCCGATAACCATAGCGCCGCGAAGCCTCTGGTGTGCTCTCGAACATTATCACCAGGCGCTGATTCTCTCCCAGCAGCCGCTTGGCTCCATTGAAGACCATCAACTCACCACCCTCGATATCGATCTTCAGAAAATCGATCGTTGATGGATCGATCCCTTCCGTCGAAAAATAGTCATCAAGAGTCGTTACCGGTACCGATTCAACATCCTCGATCTCCGGCAGCTCTTCACACAAACGGTCAAGCGCCCCACCGGCAATCAGAAATCGTTCTCCATCCCCTCTTCCCCGGTCGCGGGCCAGCTCCAATAACCCGCCACTCTTCGCGGCAAGAGCGGTCCTGACCGTCGTCACCGATGCCACTCCATTGAGCTGCAGATTGCGGTGGAGTCTCCTGGTTGTCTCTGCCGATGGTTCAAATGCCCAGACTCGACCATCCGGCTCGACCCGCTTCCCGGCAAGGATCGAGTAGAGTCCGATGTTCGCCCCAATGTCGACAACCTTCATCCCCGGCCGGAGCAGGCGGGCGACCAGTTCCAGATCACGCCGCTCGAATCTCGACGTGTAGAGCAGCTCGGCAATCTGCCCAACCGGATAGAGCGCAATCCGCATCGACGATGCGACCCGGAATGAGACTGGGTAACCGGTCACTCTGCGCAAACCATAGAGTGCAGTCCTGATTGTCACGTAGCACCGGATGGCGATGCTCCTGAATATTATCTTCATCTACTCCCTTGCCCGGCTCCTCACCAGGCCACTTTTGATCGCGCTCAGGATCCGCGCAGGATGCGTTTGGCGAGTATCCACGCCGGAATCGCATAGAAAAGACCATAAGCCAGAACCGTGGCCCAGGCGACACCGGCGATCTGCCACGAGGTCGCCAGAACAATCTTTAACAGGATCGCGCTGAGCGACGCAAACCCGTAAAAGATGACTTGGCGGTGCAACGCCTCACTACTGTTCAAAAAAGCGGTCATCGCTCCACCGTATGCGCCAAGAATCATCTGACAGGTAAAACCACCCAGCAGCAGCCAGGAAGGGATCAGCGCTCCGCCAGCCCACCACCCAACGATCGATTGACCACCAAAGAAGAGTGGGATGGCAATCAGAGCCGCGAGGGTCACACTCAGGATAATGGCCCGTCGCAGCGCCTGCCCTGCCCATTCATACTCTCCCCGCGTCAGGGCTTCACCAAATGCAGGCCAGAGCGGGGCAACAATAAACTGCGGGAAGAGCGCCAGCGAGTAGAGCTTCTGCACTACTGCATATCCTGCAACATCGGCGACACCATAGACCCTGGCAATGATCAGATTGTCGCTCGCCAGCCCCACTGCAGTAAGTATCTGGATGATCAGAAACTGACTGCCGATATTGGAGAGACTGGCAAGTGTCCGTCGATCGACCCGCCCATATTCCGGCCTCAACCAGGGGCGACGCCAGTAGAACTGATGGAGGGCATTGCCAGCGGTGGCGAAGACTGGTGTCCCGGCCATCGCCAGCACCAGCCAAGGCAGCCCGGCTTCAAACCTGATCGCCACGAGCACCAAGAGCAGTCCCGTGACACTCCCCAGTGTCTGCCAGCCACTATTGACGAAACCTTCCTGGTAACCGATACGAATACGCTCTACCAGGCTGAGTGGAATACTGACTGCGAAGCAGAAGAGCAGCAGGAGAATCGAAGGCCCCAGCTCGCGCACTGCCAGATCTGATTGCACCTTGAAGACCACTGCCCAGGGGACGAATGGATAGATGGAGAGGAAGACGGCCACGATGAGCACCGCAATCCCGAGCAGCATGATGAAGGCGTTCGACACATATCTGATCGACGCCTCCCGGTCATCTCTCCCGTTCGCCTCCGCCAGCGAGTTGACCAGACCATTCCCTATCCCAAGATCGGCAAAGCTCAGGACGGTGATCAGCGAACTGATGGCCATCCACATCCCATATCTCTCAACTCCCAGATAGTCGACCGTGAGGGGGACTGAAACGAGCATGGTCAACGCGGTAATGCCTTTGGCACTGAGAGAGGTAAGTGCCGTCAGGCCCACCCTTCGGTAGCGCTCCATCGACCGGCCCTCAGCAGTCGATTGGTCGAATGGCTGCAGTCTGAAGATGGCCTTGTACTTCAGGATCTTCTCATTCCAGCTCGGTCTATCGCCTCCCACAGATCTTCCTCATCTTCACCACCGGCCTTGACTTCCGGTCAGGATTTGATCCCTTCGACGTAGAGACTCTCCTCTGCGCGCTCGGAGAGGTCGATCCCCTCCAGCTCCTTGATTGTCGTCTCCCCGGGTGGCAAGGTGACCACACTGGCAAAACCTGCCTTCGTCATCAATTCACGGAGAGAGTCGGCATCGTACATCCACAAATGGAGCCGTCCACCCACCAGAAGACACTTGAGACGATTGAGAAGACGGTCCGGATCTGTCGGTACAATGTAGAGGCTCTCCATAAAATCGTCGGCCTTCCCGCCCCGCTGATAGTTATTGACCAGTATCTTCAGATCCGGGACTACAATCCTCAACGCGCCACCCGGCTTGAGGACGCGCCGACTCTCGCGAAGAAAGCGGAGTGCATCGGATCGCGTCAGGTGCTCCAGCATATGACAACTGTAGATCAGATCGACCGACGAGTCCGCCTCCGGAATCTTCTGGGTCACATTGGCATACCTGACCCCACTGGCCTGAGCAATCCTGGCAAAATTGAGCTGGCTCTTGGCGATCAGACCAATCCGGGCCAGAATGGCACCCACCAGAGGAAGATGCCCCAGCAGCACACTCAATGAATTGTCATAATTTACCCATCCAACCGTCGGACGGTCTCCACAACCAATGTTCAACCGTCTGGGTACATTTTCGGGCACTGAGCTAGCCGCTCTGGTATCGGGGGTCATATGCAATCACCAATCCTGAAGCAACACTACCTTTGAATCACTACTCAGCCAGTCGATGGAGAGCATCTCTCATTTTGATTCTATTCACGTCCGGACTGGAAAGAAACAGCGAGTGCCACAATCAGGAGAAAGAGGAGTGAATTGGCAGGAATCTGGAGGTTGAAATCGAGCAGGCTATGCACCAGCAGACCGCTGACTGCAATCGATGAACCAATGATGATTGGCAACCCCTCACCTCTTCGGACCATCTGCCCGCGCAGCCCTTGTCGGACGCTCCGCAGGAACCAGGCCAGTGCGACAGCGCCAATCACTCCACCAACCAATCCGGCATCCGTCAGCAGTTGCAGGTAGTCATTATGAACCTGCTCCACCCGCTCGTAGCGTGAAGATGAGCTGCCATAGGATGGATAGACGGTCGGATACGCTCCGAGGCCGACGCCGGTCAGCGGATGGTCGAGAAACATCTGCCACGAAGCCCTCCAGTAGGCAAGGCGGGTGACGACCGAGTGCTCCGCCGCTCCCTGCTGAATGGTGTCGAAGCGGCGCTGCAGAGGCCTGTAACCGATGAGGAGACTGAGGAGCACGGCGGCGACGACAATCATAATTGGCAAAGGCAGCCCTCGCTCGCCAGATCCTCTGCGACTGAAAAATATTGCCAAACCAAAGAGCAGCAACTGGAGACCGATCGAGAGCATTCCGGCCCGTGACATCGAGAGCACGGCCGCAGCAACCATGATCACCACGGCCAGTGCATTGATAATCCGCTCCTCGAGCCGGGCCCGGGCGAAGATCAACCAGGCAAAGGGGAGCGGAAAGAGAAGCTCAACCATCCCGGCAAAGTGGTTGTAGTTGCCATAGGGTCCAAACGGAGAGATGAAGGCCGAGATCTGGCGTACCCAGTAGAGGCGCCCATTCCACGTCAACCGTTGCGCAATCGCCAGCAGGGAGATGGCAAGACCGAAGATCGAGAGAACCGTCAGCGCCCGGCGCCGTGCCAGGGTGTGCCGAAAGACCTGCAGGGCAACCGAAAAATAGATTGCCAGTGCCAGCAGTCTGGCGACGACCTCCCGAGTTGCCTGCGGATCCTTCGAGATCGTCGCCAGTCGCAACTGCTCGAGTGGGATGGTCTCGGGTGTTCCACCCGGTGCCGCTCCGCTGCCGAGAGGCACCAACTGGACAATCCCCCAGACCAGCAATGCCCAGAGCGGGAGTGAGAAGCGGAGCCGCCGCCACTCAAAATTGTCATCGACAAGCTGGAGCAGGCCAAGCATCACGGCCATCACCAGGGCGTTGATCTCAAAGATAAACAACGACCAGGACTCGACCGTCCCAAAGGCCAGCACCGCGAAGATCGCCGTTGCGAGCAGATGGATGAAGAGTACCTGTTCAATTCTCTCGGCTTTCATTTGTCTCGATCCACCAATCGTCCTCGCTGCTCTGGCTCAATCGACCCTGATCAGAGAGAGCTCATCAAGCCGCAGATCCGCCCGCCGGAGCGGATCGACTTCGCCGTAGAGCGGACTGCGGAGAAGAAGTCTGACCGCGGTCACTCCACTCGGAACGCTGAAGGTCTGCTCGACCAATTGCCAGTCACCGGTTTGACGCGGCAGCGGTATCCTTACCGCGAAAAGCCCACCATCTACCTGATCTGGCCGATCCGGACGAGGATCGACGATCTCGATCCACGGAGCATCCGGCGGCAGATTGCTCGCCCGACAATAGAGTGAAAGTCGATAAGTCCGCCCTGGCTCGACCATAATCATCTGGGAGATGTTTGCAAAGGGGGTCGTCATGGCCATCGGGAAAGAGAGAAGAAGGGAGCGCTGACCGGTGTGCGGACGCTCATCATCACGACGGACGAGAACCTCCGCGTGCCTCCTGATGACCCAGTCAAAACCGAGCCCCGAATCACGCAAGGGCTGGTAACGGTCGGTCAGCGGGACCTCTTCAAAGCCGCCATTCGCGATCAGTCCGGTGGCTGATGGTGTAGATCCTGTCAAACCATCCCAGGCCTCGCGGGCCTCGGCAAAACGACCGGCTCCCTGTGCCACGTGGAGCAGTTGCTTCACCAGCTCCTGCCGGGAGACCCCGTCGTGACGGGGCAGGCGGCGGAAGATCTCCATTGCCCGCTCCAGCTCCCCACGACTCGCCAGGTACCAGGCAAGCCAGGACTGTGCCTCATCGTCAGCCGGGGCGACCCGCTGCAACATCTGCAGATCGAGACCGAGTGACTGTGCGAGCACATCATAAACATTGAGCGCCGCGCGTCCATTGGTCACTCCAGGCCGGTTCTCAGAGATCAGCAATGCCTCGTGAAAGGCCTCGATCGCCGCCGCCCTCTCACCATTCCGCAACTTGAAGTTGGCCCACGTCCAGGAGGTCTCAAAATGGCGTGGCGCAAGTAGTCGCGCCCGGTCATAGGCACGGACAGCCGCTTCAGTCTCCCCATTGTTCTCCGCTGCCCGCCCCAGTTCGAGCCAGTAGCGGTAGTCCGATGGCGTCAACCTTACGGCGCGGCGCAGCTCGGCCAATCCCTGCTCCGGATCGGGCATCTCTGCCCGGTAGGTCAGGTACTTGGCGCGCGCGGCAATCACTCCCGGGTTACCGGGAGCATAGGCGAGGGCCAACTCCCGGGTCGCCTGATCATCTCCCCAGTTGATCAGCGCAACGGCCATAAACTGGCGATAGATCCATACTCCGGCAAGGATTGAGAGTCCCGTAATGAGAATGAAGAGAGAGCGCCGCATTCATCCTCATTCTGACTGATGGTAGGAGTACTTGTAGTTGTAGTAGTAGCTCTCGGAGTTTAGATCAACCCCGTTCAGGACGACGCCGAAGATCTTGGCATTGACATCATAGAGGGCCTGCTTGGCCCGCATGACCGCCTCACGCGGAGTATGTCCCCCCTTGACGACCAGGACAACTCCGTCGGCATAGGGAGAGATGATCAATGCGTCGGTGACGTGGATGACCGGCGGCGAGTCGATCACGATATGGTCGTAATGGGCTTCAAGCTCGGCAATCAAGACCCTCCACTTGAGCGAGCTGAGCAGCTCGGATGGATTGGGTGGGATCGGCCCCGCCGTCATGACGTGGAGGTTCGGAGTCTCGTGCGGCTGAATGACCCGGTCAATCCCGATCTCGCGTGAGAGATAGGTCGAGAGGCCGACGTCATTCTTCATGCTCAGAATCTTATGGCAGCGCGGACGGCGCATGTCGGCGTCGAGCACCAGAACCCGGGCGCCGGTCTGGGCGAGCGAGATGGCCGTGTTGGCGACGATCGTCGTCTTCCCTTCCGCCGGGTGGCTGCTGGTAATGAGCATCGTTCGTGGAGCGTGCTCCGCCGATGAGAGCAGCAGCGAGGTGCGCAGCGCGCGGTAGGACTCCGCGAAGGAGGAGACCGAGTCGTGCGCCGAGACCAGCTCGCTCTGCATCGTCGCCAGCGCCGTGCTCTCGCTCGATGCGCGCGAGCCGAGCAGGCGTCGTCGTCCCAGACTCTGCAGCGAGGGGATCGCCCCCAGGGCGGGCAACTGGATGAAGCGCTCGATATCCTCGGCGGTGTTGATCGTATTGTTCAGATACTCGACAAAGAAGGCCATGCCGATGCCAAGCGAGAGTCCAATCAGCAGACTCAGCCCGATGTTGAGCAGCTTGTTCGGCTTGACCGGAGTGATCGGCACCTCGGCGCTCTGGACGATCCGCATATTGGCGGGCCGGAAATCGCTCTCAACCTCGGCCTGCCGCAGTCGGTTGAGCAGGTCCTCATAGTTCTTCCGATCCGTCTCCACCTTCTGCTTGAGCAGGTTGAGCTCGGTCGACTCCCGATTCTGCTGGATGGTCTCGCCCTTCGACTGGCTCAGCGCCGCCCGCAGATCATCCTCCCGCTTCCGGGCCACCTGGTACTGCGTCTCAATGTTCTTGACGATCCTTTGGCGCGCCTCACCCAGCTGGGTCTCGAGCTGCGTCACCTGATCCTGAATCTGACGCACTGCCGGATAGTTCGACTGATAGCGTGCCGAGAGATTGGCCAACTCCTGCTTGAGCCGCCCCAGCTCGCGCGTCAGACTCTGGACCGTCGGATCAGAAATGACCGGCGTCAGCTCATCAGAAGAGACTTCGCGGCTGCGGTAGTAGAGCGCCTCGGCGGTGCGCCGTTCGTTCTCCAGCTCGGCCAGCTGGCGATTCAGCTCCTCGGTTCGGGCAAGGGCAATGTTGCCGCGATCATCCAGCGAGATGATCCGCCGGTCGGTCAGATAGCGCGAATAGGACTCTTCAGACTTGCGCAGCTCCTCGCGCGCCTCGCCAACCCGCTTCGTCAGAAATTCGCGGGTCGTCGAGAGACCCTGAAGCCGACTCTCCATCGACCAGGTGATATATTCCGCCGCCACCGAATTGGCCACCTCGGCGGCCAGCTTCGGACTGTAGGCGTCAAAAGTCACCGCAACGACCCGGCTCTGCCGGCCGACCGAGACATCGTACCGCCCCTGGAAGGTGTTGACGATCCGCACATCCTTCTCATTTTCGGGCAGTGTTTCAAACTCCTTCGACTTGAACTCCTCGTGACCCGCCAGGTTGAGGCGCTGAATGACCCGCCGGGCAATGTCACGGCTGCGCAGGATATCGACCTGGGTCTGCAGATAGAAGGGATTGAAGACATTCGCCGTCTCCACCTCCATGATCCGCTGCCCGGCCAGCACCCGCTCCGTCTCCTTGCCGATCTCGATCTTCGCTTCGGCACGGTAGACCGGCCGACTCATCAATGTCCCAATCGTCACGATCGTCACCAGCACGACCAGCGTCGCGATGACCATCCATTTGTGCTTGCGGATGATCCGCCAGTATTCACGGACAGAGTTCTTCTCGACCTGAATAGCCGGATAGCGGCTGTAGACCGGGTAGCCGGAGTTGCCCTTCTTGGGCTCGCGCCCAGCGGCGGATCCATTGGCCGGTGCGGCCAGTGCAGTGTTGTTCTCTTCGTTGTTGCTCATTATTCTCAACTATGCGGATCTCAAGTGGAGAGGCTCGATTCACGCCGCTCCGGCGAGCTCGGCTATCTGAAGATTCCCCATCCGAGCGCGCTCGCCAATCCTCCGGAGAAGGCCTGCAGCAGCGTCTTCGTCTGCCTGGCCCGGGTCGATTCCGGCACCATCACGACATCATACGGGCGAAGAATCGGATCTTTGGTCGGATCCTTCTCGATCTCGAACAGGTCGATGACCACCTCGGTCGTCACGGTCTGACTGGAGTCGGCCGAGCGGACCAGCTTTACCTCCCGTTTCTTCGAGTCGGGCATCAACCCACCGGCCATGGCCAGCGCCTGGCTCAGCTTGACCGCCTCTTTGAGCGGAAACGAACCTGGCTTGTTGACGTTGCCGGTGACATAGAAGATTCCCGCCTCCGGAATGTTGACGAAATCTCCATCACGAATGACCCGGTTGAGTTCCGGTCGCCGCACCAGATCACGGAGATCGATCACCTCGAGGCTGTCTTCAGGCATCGTGTGGATCAACTGGGCAATGTTTCCGGCCTTCTCGTTGATGCCGCCGGCGAGGCTGATCAGATCATAAAGACGCAGTTCACGGGTCAGCGCCACCTGCTTCGGTTGGTTGACCGCGCCGGCAATCGAGGCCATGCGTGCATTGTACTCCTCGATGAAGACGGTCACCTGTGGATCCTTGAGAATGCTGGTGTAAGATTGGCGCAGCAGGAGGGCCACCTCGGCCTCGCTCATCCCGGCGATCCGCAGATCCCGCTCGATGAAGGGGAGCCGGATCGTTCCCTGCTCCATGACCTTTACCTTGCGGCGCAGGTCGGGCTCACCAGCGACGTCGATCAGGAGAACATCCCCTGCTCCAATCCGGTAATCCCGGCGCGCCACGCCCTTCACCGGATCAGGGGTGACGCCGGGCTGTGCCTGACCGGCGCTCACCGACAGTACGACCACCGCGCAGATGACCGCGCATCGATACAACTTAACCATCAGGTTTCGACCCTTCATAAACATCAACCTTACTCGAGATACTTGATTCTGGTGGAATGGATCTTCCAGCGAGGCAATGAACATTTGCGGGCATTCTGGCGGGGCGGCTTTTCCTGAATCTTGCACGGCATTAGACACGAAACAGAACCGGAAAAGAACAGATGCGCCGCGTCTCCCTCGCTTGACGGGATGCGGCGCATCTTTTCAACTCGATCGCCCCTTCAATGGTCTTGAAGGTGTGGAGGTTACGGACGGAAACCGCTGACCACGATTGAGGACGGAGCAACATTGTCCGACTGGGTCGCCGCAACGACACCGCCCACCGCGCCGCCGATACCGGCGATGATCAGCGAGGCAATGGCGCCCGTGCTCAGGCCGGTCCCGAGGCTCGTCGTGGCAATGCGCGTGCACGTGCCCTTCGCCTGGCCAGCGGAGACCTCTTTGCCCGGAGCGATCGTCTCGACCCGTCCGGAAGCGGTCAGCGTCGCATCGCTGCGCGCCGCCAGCACCCGGGTGTTGCCGCAGGTCACATCGACCGCAATGGCCGCCGGCTTGGTGCCGCCAGCCGCGGCGACGCCATCAGCGGTGGCGATCGTGACCGCAACGCCCGCGGGGGCATTGGCCACCGCGCGTCCGGAAGTCAGGCTGCCACCGAGGGTGCCGTCATTGAAGCGAACCGTCATCTCACTGTCGGGACCGAGCTGCAGGCGCCCGAGGCGACCAAGATTGATGACCGCGGAGCTGTTGGCCGAAGTCTTGATCCGGCTCTCACTGAAGACCGTCGCCCCTGAGATGGCCGAGGTGCCGTTGATCGTCACCGCGCCCGTCACCGAGAGTTCGCCGGCCGACTTCTTCGACGACTGCGCGAGGGCCGATCCAGTGACCATCGTATAACAACCACCGACTGCAAACATGAGGCCGATGCTCAGCATTCTGCGGAATCTGGTTGGTCTGAGATTCATTGAGGTTCCTCCCTTACTCGTGGAAAGTTTGACTCGCCACCTGAACTTCACCGCCCAGGCTGAGACTTAAAATGTCTAAATCAAAGCAGGTAATGCTTTAAAACAGGCGATACAAT
>JBEAVZ010000099.1:0-4670 GCA_041160645.1 Acidobacteriota bacterium | reverse complement strand
CCCCGGGGACTATCCCTTAGAAGCGAGCTGGATCCGGATCATGGCTCTCTGCAGCCGCAGCTCCTCGCGGCGAAAATCGAGGTCTTCGCCATTCGAAGCAAGGCGCTTCTCCGCCCGCTCGCGGGCCTTTCGAGCCCGTTCGAGGTCGATCTCTTCCGGACGCTCGGCCACATCCGAGAGAACCGCGACGTGATCGGACAACACCTCGACGAAACCGCCGCTGACGTGCACTGATCGCTTCTCCGCGCCCTGGCGATCGGTCAGGACTCCCGTCTGCAGCTGAGAGATGAGGTGGGTGTGCTGGGGGAGAATCCCCATCTCGCCATCGAGACCAGGGACAATCACCTCATCGACCTCTTCATTGAGGACTTTCCGCTCCGGCGTTATTATTTCCAGGTTGAATTTGTCAGCCATAAGCTACATCTTCCTCGCCGCTTCGACCACCTCATCGATCGTTCCCTTCAGATAGAAGGCCTGCTCCGGCAGATCGTCGTGCTTACCATCGACAATCTCGCGGAAACCGCGAATGGTCTCCTCGATCGGCACAAGCTTGCCGGGGATGCCGGTGAACTGCTCGGCGACGTGGAAGGGCTGTGAGAGGAATCGCTGAATCTTACGCGCCCGCGACACGGTCAGCTTGTCATCCTCGGAGAGCTCGTCGATACCGAGAATGGCGATGATGTCCTGCAGGTCCTTGTAGCGCTGGAGAATGCGTTTGACATCCTGGGCGGTGTTGTAGTGCTCGTCGCCAACGATACGGGGATCGAGGATTCGCGAACTCGACTCGAGCGGACTGACGGCCGGGTAGATTCCCAGCTCGGCGATCTGGCGCGAAAGAACCGTCGTCGCGTCGAGGTGGGCAAAGGTGGTGGCCGGCGCCGGATCGGTCAGGTCGTCGGCCGGAACGTAGATGGCCTGCACCGAGGTGATCGATCCACGCTTGGTCGAAGTGATGCGCTCCTGGAGTTCACCCATCTCAGTCGCCAGATTGGGCTGGTAACCGACGGCGCTGGGCATTCGACCAAGCAGCGCCGAGACCTCTGATCCGGCCTGAGTGAAGCGGAAGATGTTGTCGACGAAGAGGAGCACGTCCTGGCCCTGATCGCGGAAATATTCGGCGACTGTCAGACCGGAGAGGGCCACGCGGAGGCGCGCTCCTGGAGGCTCGGTCATCTGACCATAGACCAGGGCCACCTTGGACTGGCTCATGTCCTCATCGTTGATGACCTTGGCTTCACGCATCTCCAGCCAGAGGTCATTACCCTCGCGGGTGCGCTCACCAACTCCGGCAAAGACCGAAAATCCGCCGTGGGCCTTGGCGACGTTGTTGATGAGCTCCATGATCGTCACGGTCTTGCCGACGCCCGCGCCCCCGAACAGCCCGATCTTTCCTCCCTTGAGGAAGGGCTGAATCAGATCGATAACCTTAATTCCGGTGACCAGCATCTCCTGGTTGGTCGACTGATCCTCGAAACCGGGAGCATGAGCGTGAATTGGGTAATAGTCTGAGGCCGTCACAGGTCCGCGCTCATCGACTGGCTCGCCAATCACGTTGATGATGCGCCCGAGCGTCCCGTTGCCAACCGGAACCTTGATCGGCCCACCCGTGTCGATCGCTTTCATCCCGCGGACCATTCCGTCGGTCGGAAGCATCGAGACCGTCCGGACGCGTCCCTCGCCAAGATGCTGCTGAACTTCGCAGACGACATCGATCGGCCGCGGAACCTCGAAACCCTCACTCGTGACCCGCAGTGCCTGGTAGATCGCCGGCAGATACCCCTCCGAAAACTCGATGTCGACAACCGGGCCGATGATCTGTACGACCTTACCGACAGCCCCCTGGCCGTTACTGCCATTTCCAGATGACATAAATGTTTATCTACTCCTTCAGGTTGTTTGACAACCGGCATCGACCGCCGCCATTAATCGCCGCCACGCTTCGCGGTTACTCTCCTGATTTCGACGTTACGCCGCTGATTGTCATTGGTAAACTCAAAGCTACTCAACTCTGGGCTTGGTCCGGGTGTGCCCTCTCAACTGTCCAGTGATCCCTGGCCTGAGCCGAGGGCTAATCTGGCCCACACGGATCCGTCTGCGCGCACGAAATTAAATGTGAATAATAGCACGCACCCTGTGCTTTGGCCAGTCAGGGACTGCCATCGGTCAAAAATTGGTCGGCGGCGTTCCGCTGAAACCGAATATCCGCGGCGGGGAGCTTCCAGGACCGGCGGGACGGGCCTTTACTCCCTGCACACGGCTGGCCACGAGCGAACAGACCGGAGAAAGGCCGCCGCGACGGATCAGAGAGAGAGGACAACCTTGCCAAACTGGGCAGCGGAGAGAAGGTGGTGTCCAGCCGCCGGAGCCTCGGCGAGGGGGAAGACACGGTCAACTGGTGGCCGCAGTCCGGACTCCGCATATAGTTTAACCAGCGCGGAAAACTCGCGTGGGCTGCCCATTGTGCTTCCAAGAATATCGAGCTGTTTGAAGAACGCCCGGTAGAGATCAAAATTTCCAGGCAGGCCGGTGGTGGCTCCATAGAAGACGATTCTCCCGGCGGTTCTGACAATGCGGATAGCGGTCTCGATCGATTCGCCACCGGCGCTGTCGATCACGACATGCGGTCCGCCGCTGGTCATTTCGACCAGACGACGCCCCCAGTTGGGATCATGGTAGGTGACGCCCCCGGCTGCCCCCAGCGCGGTGGCCCTGGCGACCTTCTCTTCGCTGCTGCTGGTGACAAAGACCTCAGCTCCAAGATGCCGGGCCAGCTGAAGAGCCATGAGCGCCACGCCCCCACCAATCCCGGTGATGAGCACCTTTTCGCCCGCCTTGATGCGGGCCCGGGTGACGACGGCACGGTAGGCGGTCAGCCCGGCGAGGGGAAGCGCCGCCGCCTCGGCTGGGGAGAGGTGGGGAGGGGTTGGTTGAAGATTGCCAACCGGAATCCGAATCTTCTCGGCAAAGGTCCCGTGTTCAGGCATCCCCAGAATTCGGTAACGCGGTGACTGTGACCGTTCATCAGGCCCCCAGTCGAGCCCCGGCTCGATGACCACCTCCCGATCGAGCCAGGCGGGATCGACGCCCTCGCCAAGCTGTCCGACCACGCCGGCGCCATCGCTTCCGGGAATGACCGGGAGGGTGATGCCCGGATAGAGTCCCTGGAGGATGAACAGATCACGGTGGTTGAGGGCGGCCGCCCGCAGATTGACGACGACCTCTCCGGGACCGGGACGCGGATCATCAAACTCCTCCAATCGCCAGGCCTCGGGACTGCCAAGTTCACGCATCAGAATCGCTTTCAAGGTCTTCTCCTCTCGATGTCAAATTGAAGCTGTGGATCGTGGCTCAGAACCGGCTCAGGGACGCCGCAACAATGGCGCGAGAAGATCAAAGAGCAGATCAACTCCATCGATGAAGACCGCTCGTCCGATCCGTTCGTCGTTCCCGTGATATCCATCCCCAAGCGGTCGGGCCCCCAGCGGTCGGGCCCCCAGCGATTGGGGATACCCCACAAAGGGCGAAAATCCATAACAGTTGATCCCGCGCCGGCGAAAATAGTGGCTGTCAGTAAAGCCGACCGTGACCGGATAGGTGACCACGGCATCGGGAAATCGCCGGCGAACCAGCCCGCGCAAACTCTCCGCGACCTCGGTATCGAGGGGAGAGGCGACCGCTTCGAAGGTCAGGATCGGTTCGATCGTAATCCGCTCATCCTGAACAACCGTGGTCAGCTCGCGCACCCACGGCTCGATCCGTTCTCCCGGAAGGATTCTGGTGTCGATCAGGGCCGTGGCAATTGGCGGGATGACATTGACCTTGTTGCTGCCTTCAAGCATGGTCACGGCGATTGTATTCTGAAAGAGAGCTTTGGCACCAGGATCGGCGTCCAGAACCAGCCTGAAATCAGGATCGTCGATAGTCTGACGAAGCCTCTCGTAGCGTCGCGCCTCGGCCGGACTGAGAAGTGGTGCGAGAGATTGAAAGTACTGCTCGACCGGAGTGGTCACTTTCAACGGTGGAGCATAGCCGATGAGCCGATCCAGCGCCCTGACGAGTCGATTCACCGCCGAGTCCGGCCGGGGTACCGACGAGTGCCCGGGAGGACCGGTCGCAGTCAATCGCAGCCAGGCCGGTGTCTTCTCGACGGCGGAGAGTCCGATGGCCAGAACACGACCATCCGCCTGCACGAGATTGCCTCCGCCCTCGTTGAAGAGGTACTCGGCGCCCCCCAGCAACTCCGGATGGCGTGAGACCAGCCACTCCGCACCCAACCGGCCACCGGCCTCTTCATCGGCGGTGCCAATAAAGATGAGGTCTCGCGCCAGCGGAATCCGCTCCCTCTTCAACCTCAGCAAGACCATGAGCTGGGCAATGGCGAGCGACTTCATGTCCAGCGCGCCGCGACCGTAGATGAAACCATCCCGCTCAAGCCCTCCAAACGGCGGGTGGGTCCAGAATTGCGGGTAGGCTGGAACGACATCGAGATGATTGAGCAGAATGACCGGTCGTTTCGATCCATCACCAGGCAGGCGCGCCCAGATGTTCCCGCGCCCGGGCGCCGACTCGAGAATGCGGTATTCGATCCCCTCGCGCGCAAAGATCTCTCCCAGAAACCGGGCGGCGCGAATCTCCTCTCCGGGCGGGTTGGACGTATCGATCTTCAAATA
>JBEAVZ010000529.1:0-2752 GCA_041160645.1 Acidobacteriota bacterium | reverse complement strand
GTGCTTGTACTCACGAAATGGGGTGTTCGAGACATTGGCCCAGCCTCGCCCATAGGCGATATAGGTATCGGCGGGGCCGGGCATGACGCCGCGGCCCATGAGCACGGCCCGCCCATCACGTGTCTGCTGTGGTGTCGAGCCATACTGCTGTGTATCAGCCGCCATTGGCGCGTAGGGGAGACTGGCCGGGTGGGTGTTGTATGGATTGCGTGGCGTATTGGAGCGCCCGTTCTGCTCGGCGCAGCCGCCATTGTCCTGCAGGTAGAAGATGAGCGTGTTCTCGAGCTGCCCCTGCGCCTTTAGTGTCGCAACAAGGCGACCGATGCCCTGGTCCATACGATCGACCATGGCCGCGTAGACCTCCATGCCGCGTGCCTCCCACTCCTTGTCGGCGACCTTGCTCCAGTCCTCGGCCTCCGGCGCCAGCGCCCAGGCGGGGTTGAGCAGCCCGAGGCCGCGGGCCTTCTGCAGGCGGGCTTCGCGATAGGCAGTGTAACCGCGATCATAGCGGCCGCGGTATTTGGCAATCTCCGTCTCTGGCGCGTGCATCGGCCAGTGGGCGGCAGTGTAGGCGACATACAAGAAGAATGGACTCTTCTGGCGGCGCTGCGGATGTTCGCTGATAAAACGGATGGCGTGGTCGGTGATCGCGTCCGTGTAGTAGTACTCTTTCGGACGGTACTCCGCATCATTGGCGACGGTGATGAGGCGGTCGTCGCGGACGAGGGCGCTTGGGTCAAAGTAGCTGCCGGCACCGTGAATGGTGCCATAGTAGCGGTCAAAACCGCGCCGGAGCGGCCAGTTGTGGGTGCGTGTCAGCTGGTCCGGGGTGGCGCCGGGAGTAACGTGCCACTTGCCGACGGCATAGTTCGCATACCCGGCCGGCTTGAGCGCTTCGGCAATCGTCACGGCATTGCGGTTGAGATCGCCACGATAACCGTCGTGATCGCGGTTCTCCATCATATGGCCGATCCCCGCCTGGTGCGGATAGAGACCGGTCAGCAGGCTGGCCCGCGTCGGGCAGCAGCGTGCCGTATTGTAGAACTGCGTGAATCGCAGGCCATCGGCCGCCAGTCGATCGAGGTTGGGGGTGTTGATCTCCCCCCCAAAACAGCCGATGTCGGACCAGCCCATGTCGTCCGACATGACGATGATGATGTTTGGACGTGACTCCGGCTCGGCGACCACTGTTGAGCCGATGGGAAGAACCGTGAGTGTCAAGAGGATAAGGAGGAGCAGAGCCTGCATGCTCCATCTGTGTCGTCGGCTCATTAGTTAACTCCCTTGATACCTTTTCAGGCAATGGAAAGTGCTACATCTTTGATGTCCCGTTCTGCCCATTCTTATCTACGGGACGAATACTGGTGCGGATGACCATGAATTTCTTCAGCAGGTCGAACCAGAACAAAGATCCGAGCGTGACCGCGAAGGTCGTCACGAGCCATCCCGGAATGAAAGATAACAACTGTCTCAGGTTGGCCAGGGTCAGGCGGCGCCCGGTGTTGTCAGGACTGAATGCCGGACCATTTCCGGTCAGCCAGCCAATGGGAAGCTGCATCTGATCGAGTTCGGCGCGGGCCGTCTGAAAGTTACCTGGATCGCTCTGCTTGGCAACCTCGGCGGCCCGGGCGACGATCGCCTGGCGGACTGCACCATTGCGATAGAAGTAGTCGGCGAGCCGGAAGGTATCGACATTGATCGAGACTGTAACGAGAAGTGCAATCCAGAAGATGATCCAGTTGGTAGCGCGCCGGTACTGGCTGGCAATGCCATCCATTGCCGTATCGAACCAGATCTGGATCTCTCAGCCACCCTCTCGAGTTTGCCTTCGGCGGAGTCGATCGCAATGAGGACAAGTCGCTTCACTTCCGGATTGTCGAGATGGTCGAGTCCCCGTCGAATCGAATCGATCGAGAGAGATGGACTTGCATCGCCTTCATCTCCAGCCTTCTTCACCTCACCACGCGCCACCAGATCGAGCAGCGCCAGCGCAAAGCTTGCCTTTGGAATATAGGCGGGGAGGTTTCGGCCCGTTGAGAGGATACGCCGCAAGGCACCTCCCTGCCGCGCCTCATACTTGCCCGGATAGAGGACGGTGATCAGTGGATGGTGGTAGAACTTCTTCACCAAGCGATCACCATTGGGATCGTTGAGCAGCTCACGGACGGCAAGCTCAAGGTAGGCGGCACGCTTGTTGAAGAGGGCCTCGATCGACTCACGAATCGCTGAACAGACGATGCTGATCAGCAGGTAGATGAAGATGATCCCGATCGCGACATCGATCATTCGCAGGTCAAGCATGCTTACTCCCTTCCGTTTGGGTGAGGTGGGCGGAGTCAGCTCACTTCAGCCGCTCCTCACAGTTACCGAGTGTCTTCTCTCCGGCGCAGACCGCGAGCGAGTTGTACCAGGCCAGATAGCGGATGCGCCCGGCCGGAATCGACTGGTAGTCAATGCCCCGGGCAAGGCGCCGCTCGGACTCGCTGAGGTGCGGTTCGATGAGCGCCCTTCCCTTTGCGCACCAGCAGGGTCGATCCTCACGCGCCTGGAGGCTGATGATCTTGCCGACCCAGGCATAGAAGATCGCGCCGGAGGAGGTCGCGAGGTAGATCGCTCCTTCGTCGACCTCCGGAGCGCTGGAGCGTGGAAGTGTGGCAAGCTGGGCGCCGATGGCGGCCGCGGCCGCGGCGAGACGGCGCGCCGCGTCGCGCGTCTCCGGCTCGCGCAGGGCCGTCCAGCCGGCGAGCAATGG
>JBEAVZ010000057.1:0-5987 GCA_041160645.1 Acidobacteriota bacterium | reverse complement strand
ATCACGCAGGGTCAGGTACGTATACAAGTAGTATTCGTAACCACCCGTCGCTTCGATCACCTGGGTCCGGATGCCCTCTTTTTCGCGCCCTTTAGCGGCGGCGCGGGACAGCTCCTGCTGACGCGCGCTGATCGCCCGCGTCCGTTCATCGGGCGACATGCCCGGTTTGACGGCCTCGAGAACCTCAGCCGTGACGTTCTTGAAGTCCTGCGTAATCGAGATGGAGTACCCGGCCGCCGGGATCTCCGCCTCGCGTGATTTGGCCAGGAATCCTTTGGTGATGTAGTCGTTCTCCGTGCTGCTGGCCGACGTCACGGCGCTGAAGGCCACGTGATGGTTGGTGAGGATCAGGCCATCTGGTGAGACGAAAGAACCGGTACCGCCGATGCTGATCTGGACAATCGCATCTTTGAGACTGGGCGCCGACTCACTATAGACCTCCTCAGGCTTCAGTTCGAAGCCCCGCTTCTTGAGCTGGGAGAGTGGAAGTTTTCCAAGGGAGTTAGGTAACCACATGCCTTCGTCAGCCCAGGACGCCAGTGGCGCCCCGAGCAATGAGAAGACAAGTAGTCCGGTCAGCAGCATTCGACGTAACATCAAATAGACTCCTTTTCCTGTTTGGAAGATCGGCGGTCCAATCGTGATCCGCTCTTCGATACTTAATCGATGTTCAAGGTTTAACCAGTGTTCAGGGTTCCCTGGTCAGGTCCCCGAATCAGGGCTCAATCATATACGAAGGATGGTCGAAAGAGTAACACCGGGCACCAACCCGGGGTGGCAAAAGCGGAGAAACTTGTTGATTACGCCGGGATGGAAGTGGGGCTGGCTATCGCAGCCGATCGCGCAGTAACCTGGTCCGATTGAGAGCGAGCAGTCGGCAGGCCGCTTCAAAGACCGCGACCTCGTTATGGAGGTCAGGTTGATCGTAGTGGGGGGCGCTAATGGTGATCGCCCGTTCATCGGAGATCTCGTAAGGGTTGAGCCGCGGCAGGGCGGGGGCAATGGTGACGGCGACGACTGGAGTGCCGACGGCGGCCGCAAGGTGCGGAACCGCGCCCGCATTGGCGATGAGCAGACTGAGTCGGGCAGTGAGGGAGATATAGTCGACGAGTGGCAGCCGATCGATCCGCTTCGTTGCCCGCGCCGGCAGGGCTGCCGCAAGGCGGCGGCTTCGCTCCTCTTCGCCCCACCCGGCGAGAATCAGAAGTCGCGCGTCAAACTGATGGACCAGCCGCTCCCCGAGCTTGACCAGCCGCTCGGACGGCCAGCCCTCCTCACTGGCTCCAAATCCACGACCGGGATGGAGGCCGATCAGGAGCTGGCCCGATTCGACACCCAACCGACGGAGCAACTTCTCGATCCGCAGATCGGCGTCGTGACTGGTTACGAGCTCGGGGTTCGCGATGACCGGGCGGACTCCGAGTGGCTCAAGGCGTTGCAGGTAGTAGTGGGAACGGTGGAGCGGCGCTCCCGGCCGCCGGATCGATTCACTCTTCTCCAGCCACCCTCCGCCTGCCCAACTCCCGGCCGCAGGGCCTCCGCCGAGGAGGAAGCGGAGCACGGCAGTGCCGACCGCTCCGGTCAGCCCACCCGTCAAATCAATCTGCAGGTCTGGCATCAACCCCTCGCGCCCCATCCGCCGCAGCCGGCCGATCGACCTGATCGTCTGGTAGCCAGTCACCATCTCAAAGACCTCACCTTTACGAAATCGTCCGATCCCGTGCGCTTCATCGATCCACGGCAGGGTCTCGAGCAGCTCGCGCCCGGCCGGACTCGTCACGATGCTCAGCCGCGCCGCCGGAAAGTGGGCTCGGAGCGCCCGCAGAGCCGGCAAGGCCAGGGTGACCTCGGTCAGGCCGGTCACGAGCAGGACACGAATCGAATCTACCCTCTCGCCAATCTTCATCGCCACTCCCTGTCGCTCACGCTCCGCACAATGGATCCCGTTCGCGGGATAAGTTGATCTTCATCGCGCAAACATCATATCATCCCTCAGCAGTGCCAAGGCATTGTCACGCCATACTTTTGAGAAGAGGTGGGAAAAGATACAACTATGAGTCTTTGGGGAGGCCGCTTTACCGGCGAGATCGATCAATTCTTCGCCGCCTACAACGCCAGTTTTCGCTTTGATCGGCGGCTCATCTTTGCCGATCTGCAGGCCTGTGCCGTTCAAGCCCGGGCGCTTGGTCGGGCCGGGGTCTTGAATGATTCAGAGGTCGAGTCGATTGTTGCAGGCCTCGCGCGGATTACCGAGCTCGCCGCCGAGCCGGGCTATCTCGAGCGCCCGGAGTTCGCCGCGACCGAGGATGTCCACAGTTTTATCGAGGGGCGTCTGGTTGAACTGATCGGTCCGGCAGGATACAAGCTCCACACCGGACGCAGTCGTAACGACCAGGTGGCCGTCGCGACGCGACTATTTCTGCGCGGGGAGATTGATCAGGTCCTCGCGCGTCTGCGGGAGACCCGCCAGGCCCTTCTTGATCTTGCGGATCGCTACCCTGAGGCCGCGATCCCCGGTTACACCCATCTCCAGAAAGCCCAGCCAGTCCTCTTTGCCCACTACCTGCTCGCCTATTTTCAGATGCTGAGCCGGGACGCCGCCCGTTTCGCCGAGATTCGCCAGCGGGTCAACGTCATGCCGCTCGGCTCGGGGGCGCTGGCCGGGACCAACTTTCCGGTCGATCGCCCGTGGATGGCCGCGCAGCTTGGTTTTGCCGGGGTCACCCGCAACAGTCTCGACGCGGTCAGCGATCGCGACTACCTGATCGAGTTTACCGGCGCCGCGGCGCTGACGATGATGCATCTCTCCCGGCTTGCCGAGGACTTCATCATCTATGCGACGCAGGAGTTTGGCTTGCTGAAGCTCGGTGACAAGATCTCCACGGGCAGCAGCCTCATGCCCCAGAAGAAGAATCCGGACTCCCTCGAGCTGATCCGCGGCAAGTCCGCGCGGGTCTTTGGTCACCATACGGCCCTTCTTACGCTGGCCAAGGGGCTTCCCCTCGCCTACAACAAGGATTTTCAGGAAGACAAAGAGGCGCTCTTCGATACCCTCGACACCCTCACCGCGAGCCTCATCGTCACGACGACTGTTCTTGGCAACGTCGAACTCGATCGGCCACGGGCCGCCGCGGCGGCCATCCGCGACTATACCAACGCGACCGACCTGGCCGACTACCTCGTCCGCCGCGGACTCGAATTCCGCAAAGCTCACGAAGTGGTAGGAAGAATCGTCGTCCACGCCATTGGCCGTGGCGTGGAACTCGGACAGCTTTCGATCGATGAACTGCGCCAGTTCTCACCACTCATCGAGGCCGATCTCTATGAGTCGATCGCGCTCGAACAGTCGCTGGCAGGGAAGGCCCAGATCGGCGGAACTGCGCCGGTCCAGGTGGCGACGGAACTCGCGCGGGCCCGGGAGACCCTGCGCGGTGAAGAGCCAGAGGTGGGATAAAAAAGTCCGATCTGTGGAAGGGGCCCGCCGGCGTCCCGACCCGACCGGGTCAGGGACGCCGCGAGCCAACTGTCATGCTCAGCCGCGCCGCAGTACCTGCAGCCGCTCCGCCGCCTTCTGCAGGGTCTCCTCACGTTTGCAGTAGCAGAACCTTACTCTCTGCGCCCCCAGCTCCGGCCGTCGAAAGAAGCTGCTACCTGGAACGACCGCCACCCCAACCTCGCGGATCATATACTCGGTGAAGCGGAGATCGTTCTCAAAGCCAAAGTTCGAGATGTCGGTCATCAGGTAGTAGGCGCCATCGGGTTGATCACACCCGAACCCCACCTCGACCAGCGTGTCGCGCAGGAAGTTGCGGCGGGCCAGATATTCCGACTGGAGTCCCAGGTAGTACTCGGCAGGCAACTGGAGCGCATACGCCCCGGCGTCCTGGAGCGGCGAGGCCGCACCGACGGTCAGGAAGTCGTGGACCTGGCGGACCGCATTGATCAGATCGGGCGCTCCGATCGCGTAACCGACCCGCCACCCGGTGACAGAGTAGGTCTTGGAGAGGCTGTTGATCGCCACGGTGCGCTCCCGCATGCCCTCGATCGAGATCATCGAGATATGCTCGACCTGCCGCTCCGGGTGCGGATACCAGATGTGTTCATAGATTTCGTCGGTCAGCGCGATCACTTCGTGCTCGATGCAGAGATCGGCGATCAGTTGCAGTTCGTCACGCGTGAAGACCTTGCCGGTTGGATTGTGCGGAGTGTTGATAATGATCGCCTTGGTCCGCTCGTTGAAGGCCGCCCGCAACTCCTCCGGGTCGAAGTGCCATACGTCACGCGACGTTCCGTCCTGGTCGGACGATCCGGGCGGATAGAGCGTGACATATCTGGTCACCGCTCCCGAGAGGATCGCGTCGGGACCATAATTCTCATAGTATGGCTCGAAGACGATCACCTCCTCACCTGGATCGACGAGGGCCATCATGGTCGCGATCATCCCTTCGGTCGAACCGCAGGTAACGACAACCTCCCGTTCCGGATCGACCTCGACTCCCTGGTATTCACGGGTCTTTTGCGCGATTGCCTGGCGGAAGTTGCGGGCCCCCCAGGTGATCGAATACTGGTTCAGATCGGCCTGGATCGCCCGACACGCCGCCTCTTTGATGTCGGCCGGGGCGGGGAAGTCCGGGAAGCCCTGCGATAGGTTAACAGCCCCGTGCACGACAGCCTGGCGCGTCATCTCACGAATCACGGATTCGGTGAATCGAGATACTTTCTGCCCGATGCGGTTCTTCATGGTCTTCTCCCACCCTACCGGCGGAAGCGGCTGACAACCCGGGTCCCCGCGCCCTGCTTGACGGTCCGCTTGACGAACTGCTCGACGTCCTGTCTGTTCAGCAGACCCTGCCCGTCGACATTGATCAACCGCAGCCCACCCTGGCCGATCGCCAATTGCAGCGTCACTGCCGGCACGTCGAATTCGCGGGCGGCGGCATTGAGTGTCATCAGGTCCTTGCTGTCGTATACGCTCATCTCAAGAGATCTCCCTATCAAAAAAGGTCTAATGGCCATCACTCTCACCCCGACGTTGGCGGGCATTTCCAAACAATCACCCGCCTGATCGCCTTGCTGAGCGCCCGGCGCCTGCCAGGACCAATTGCTGTGATGAGTTGCCACAACGGTAATACAAAACGATTTCGATGATAGTGAGCACGGCCATTCGTGTCAAATTTGCATTCTTATACTTCGTCAAGCACAATGGCAAGGTATGTTTTATCGCCGTCTCTACATTGTCCTGGGGTTCATCTCCGTTGGACTGGGGCTTCTCGGTATTCCGACCCCGCTCCTGCCGACGACGCCATTCCTCCTGCTCGCGGCCTTCTTCTTTGCCCGCAGCAGCCAGCGTTGGCATGACTGGTTGGTCGGTCATCGAATTTTTGGCCCTTATATCGATGCCTTTCGCCGCAAACAGGGGTTGACGAAAGGCCAGAAATTCCGCATTGCTCTGGTCGCCACGATGACGTTGCTCGTCACGGGCGCCTTCTCCCCAATCTGGCAGGCGCGTGCACTGGCCATCTTCATCTGGTCGACCGGCATGATCGCCCTCTACCTGAGCCGCACCGCCCCAGCCAACAATCAATTGGCCACTAATCAATTGGTGACGGCCCATTTGGCGACTCCTGGCTCGGCCACTGCCGATGCTCCGGAGCAGCCCTAGCACCATCCGTCACGGCCAACCCGTGAGTCTGACTGTCCAACCGCCATGCCCGACCACGGCGCCCCCATCCTTCACGCTGCTCAAATCGCCGCCGCTCCAGTCAACCTCCCGCCGCCGCTCCTTCGCCGGGGTGGACTTGAAGCGGGACGGGGCTTGAAAATTGAAGCGATTCCCATCTAATATACGTTCTGTTTGATATACACTTTGTCTGATTTTACTGGCATTCGAGTAAACTACCTTAGTGTAAGTCGCTGTAATGTAAGTCGCTGTAGTGTAAGTCACTGATAAATAGATTATTGAAGAATTCATTTGAATAATCTACGAA
>JBEAVZ010000050.1:0-3987 GCA_041160645.1 Acidobacteriota bacterium | reverse complement strand
AGTGCACGGTGCAGAAGGGGATGGTGAATCGATGAAGTGCCTTTCAATACTCATATTATTAATAATTCTCAGGGGAGTGACGTCTGGCCAGGTTGGACCGCCACCCAACATTCTCTTCATTTTTGCCGACGATCAGCGGGCAGATACGATTGGGGCGCACGGCAATCGACACATCCGAACGCCCAATCTCGACCGGCTCGTCAGGTCTGGTTACAGTTTTCGTCAGAACCATATCTTTGGCAGCAACAATGGAGCCGTCTGCGTGCCGAGTCGGGCGATGATGATGACCGGACGGACCTGGTTCCAGATCGACACCCTCAGGCTGAAGGACGAGCTGCTGCTGCCGCAACTGCTGGCCGGACGGGGATATGAGACCTTTGCCACCGGCAAATGGCACAACGGCGAGGAGTCCTGGCGCCGGGGCTTCCAGCGCGGGAAGGCGGTCATGTTTGGAGGGATGGCGGACCACACCAGGGTGCTGGTCCGGGACCTGCTGCCAAACGGTCAACTGAGCGCCGAGCGGACAGGCGAGAAGTTCTCGAGTGAGCTATTTGCCGACGCAGCAATCGAATACCTCGAGGAGCGAGACAACCGTCAGCCATTCTTCGCCTATGTCGCCTTTACCGCTCCGCATGATCCGCGCCAGCCACCCCCGTCATGGCGCGACTACTACTACCGGAAACTTCCCCCGCTCCCGGTCAACTTCCTGCCCCAATTCCCGTTCGACAATGGCATGGTCAGGAATCTGCGGGATGAGAACCTTGCCGCCTGGCCGCGTTCAGGGCCGGTGATCCGGGAACAGATCGCCGAGTACTACGGACTGCTCTCCGATATGGATGAGCAGATTGGCCGCATTGTCGCGGCATTGAAGCGAACCGGCGCGGATCGCAACACTATCATTATCTATGCCGCCGACAATGGACTGGCGATTGGGAGCCATGGACTGCTCGGCAAACAGAGCGTCTTTCAACATAGCGTCCAGGTTCCGCTGATCATCTCCGGGCCCGGAATTCCCCGCGGCAAGTCGAGTGCGGCATTGACCTACCTCTTCGACCTCTTTCCGACGATTTGTGAACTGGTCAGGATCACTCCGCCGGCGGGGCTGGCCGGAGAGAGCCTCGTCCCGCTGCTGCGCGGCGAGCGCCAGTCGATTCGCGAGACCATCTTCCTCCCTTTCCAGAAGATCCAGCGGGCGATCCGTGATGAGCGATGGAAGCTGATCGCCTACCCGCAGATCGGCTACCTGCAACTCTTCGATCTCCGGAACGATCCGCACGAGATGGTCGACCTCTTCGATCATCCTGATTCAGGACCCCACATCGCGCGATTATCGAAACAGATGCGGGAATGGCAGGAACGGGTTGGCGACACCCTGGCCATCCCCACGAGCCGGCAGGCTCCCGCGCCGCTCGATCTGCGCGGGGCGGAACGCCAGCCCGACCAGTGGCAGCCGGAGTGGATCATCCGCAAATACTTTGGCCGGGGGCGTTAGCGGTGTGGGGGATCAGGCCAGAATGTCTCGGAGGACCTTGCCCTCGTCGGTCGGACCGATCAGCCGATTATTGAGTCCCTGGTAAGCATAGCTGAACCGGTAGGGGTCGAGGCCGACCAGATGTTCGATCGTCGCCTGGATGTCACGGATGCCGACCGGGTGTTCAACCGGAAAGTAGCCAAACTCGTCGGTCTGTCCATAGCTGAGACCTGGCTTGATGCCGCCCCCCGCCATCCACATCGTGTAGGCGTTGGTGTGGTGATCGCGACCGATAAAGCCCCGGCGCAGTTCCGTCCGGACATTGTTCTGCATCATCGGCGTCCGCCCAAATTCGCCGCCCCAGACGACGAGAGTCTCATCGAGAAGTCCGCGCTGTTCGAGATCGGTCAGGAGTCCAAAGAGGGCCCGATCGATCTGGCGGCACTTGATCGGGAGGGTCTCGTCGATGCTCTCGCCGGGGGATGACCCGTGATGATCCCAGCCCCAGTCATAGAGTTGAACAAAGCGCACACCATTCTCGACCAGGCGCCGCGCAAGCAGACAGTTGTTGGCAAAGGTTGGATCATCGCCCTTGTAGGTGAGGCGCGGGTCGTCCGCGCTCTCGGCCGGTGAGACGTAACCGGGGCGGGCGCCGTAAAGGTCGAGAATGTGTTGGGGCTCGCGGGAGATATCCATGGCCTCGGGAACGGAGACCTGCATGCGATAGGCCAGCTCATACTGGGCAATCCGGGTCAGGGTCTCCGGATCACCAGTTCGCTCATGGGCGGCGCGATTCATCTGGCCGAGGGTGTCGAGCGTGCGGCGGCGGATTTGACGGTCGATCCCGCCCGGGTTGCTGAGATAGAGGACCGGATCCCCCTCGTTCCGGCACTGGACGCCCTGGTAAACACTGGGCAGAAACCCCGATCCCCAGAGCGACTTCCCGCCGTCGGGAGTCTTGCCACCGGAGAGGAGAACGACAAAGCCAGGCAGATTTTCGTTGATGCTGCCCAGTCCATAGGTGATCCACGATCCGAGCGACGGACTCCCCAGCCGCGGCGAGCCGGTGTGGATGAAGAGCTGGGCGGGCGCGTGATTGAACTGATCGGTGTGGACAGTCCGGATGATGCAGGTCTTGTCGACGACCCGGGAAAAGTTGGGCAGCAGCTCGCTCACCCATTGTCCGCTCTGTCCGTGCTGCGCGAAGCGGACCTGACTGGCCAGCATCTTGGGAACGCCCTTGATGAAGGCAAAGCGCTTCCCTTCGAGGAAGGAGGGCGGAGCATCTTTGAGGTGAAGCTTCTCCAGCTCCGGCTTGTGTTCGAACAGTTCGAGCTGTGAGGGTGAACCGGCCATGTGGAGGTAGATGACGCGGCGGGCCCGGGCGGGGAGCATTGGCGCTCTTGGAGCGAGTGGATTCCCGCTCTGGGTGAGGTGCGCAGCCTGCCCATCCCGGGCAAGGAGCGACTGCAGGGCCAGCGCTCCGCAACCCAGACCTGTCTTCTCAAAAAAATGGCGGCGGGTAATGTTGTTCATAAATGCTCCAGCATATGTCTCTTAGGCCAGCATGTTTCTTTCAGGCCAGCATACTTCTGACAGGATCAAGCGCGCGGCGACCCCAGCGGGCTCCCCGTTAGTGTCGTGTCAGAACCTCATCGAGATTGAGGATGGTGTTGGCGACGACAATCCAGGCCGCGAGTGATATCCGCTCTCCACTGGCGACAGAGTCGGCCCCAGCGTCGACGCGGGCCACCTTCAGCAGCTCGGCGGCCTTTTCGGGCGCGGCCTCGAACATCTTCACACTGTCACGGTAGAGGGTGACGAGGGGCGTGGCCTCACCCGGTTCGAGCTTTCGGATCAGGGCCAGTCGCAGACCGTAAGCGGCCCGTGGCTCATCGCCACCGTCGGCCTCCCTGATCATCCGCCGCGCCAGAGCTGCGGCGGCTTCGAGAAAGACCGGGTCATTGAGGGTTACCAGGGCCTGGAGCGGGGTGTTGGTCCTGATCCGCCGGATCTGGCAGACTTCACCACTGCCGCCATCGAAGGTGATCATCGAGGGGTAGGGGGTGGTCCGTTTGAGATAGGTGTAGATGGCGCGGCGGTAGCGATCCTCACCTTCCGCATCGACCCACTTCTGGCCGTTGTAGGTCGAGCGCCACAGGCCGGCGGGTTGGGGCGGCATGACCGGCGGGCCGCCGGTGCGGGAAGAGAGCAGACCAGCGATGCTCAGCGACTGATCGCGGATCGTTTCGGCGCTGAGGCGATAGCGGGCGCCGCGGGAGAGGAGAAGGTTGCGCGGATCGGCCTGCGCCAGGTTCGGAGTGACCTCGGAGGCCTGTCGATAGGTCTGACTGAGAACGATCGTCCTGATGAGCCTCTTCATCGACCAGCCCTGATCACGATAGGTGGTCGCCAGCCAGTCGAGCAGCTGGGGATTGGAGGGCGCACTCCCCTGCGCGCCAAAGTCTTCTTCTGTCTCGACGATCCCGGTTCCAAAGAGGCGCGCCCAGATACGA
>JBEAVZ010000541.1:0-3228 GCA_041160645.1 Acidobacteriota bacterium | reverse complement strand
GATTTGGGTAATCACCGGGTGGCCGGATTTGGACGGTGAGTGGCCGGATTTGGACGGTGATTGGATTAGTTGGATGTGAGTTGAAGATATGAGCGACACCAAACTCTATTCCTGGTTTCTGGGTCCAAAGGCGGAGAACGCCGATCTTCTTGAACGTCTGGTGCTCGAGGCGCTGCGCGATTGTGTCTTCTGGCGCCGAAACTTCCATCCGGAGGATGACATTCTGATCACGGAGAAGGTGCGACGACGGGACGAGTTCCAGGACTCGCACGCCCTGATCCAGCAGGAATTCCTCAGTCTGCTTGCCAATCTGAAGGGGGATATTCCCTTCTACAGTCCGCGTTACATCGGCCACATGCTCGCCGACCAGCTGCTGCCGGCGATGGTCGCCTACTTTGCGGCGATGCTCCACAACCCGAACAATGTCAGCCAGGAAGGATCGCCGATCACGTCGCAGTATGAGCTCGACGTCGCCGATCAGCTGGCGCGCCTCTGCGGCTACACGGGGCAGACCTGGGGCCACCTCACCTCGGGTGGAACCGTCGCCAATTTCGAAGCGCTCTGGGTGGCCCGGAACGTCAAGCTCTTTCCGATTGCGGTCAGGAATGCCGCGCGGCGGCTGGGCATCACCGCGCTCCCGGTGACCCTGCCAGGTGGAGATTCGACCAATCTGGTCGAGATTGACGATCCGTGGACGCTCCTCAACCTCGACCCGGATGAGAGTCTTCTGCTGCGCAGGGGGCTGAGCGAGGCGGCCCGACAGCAGGCGCCCGCGCGCCCGGCGGAGCAGATCGGCCGGGAGGTAGCCCGCCATCTGACCGAATGCAGCGTCTCGGGCAAGGGACTTCAGAGCTTCTTCGATGAGCTTGGCGGGATCAAACCAGGAGTCGTGCTGATTCCGGCGACGGCCCATTACTCGCTCCCGAAGGTCATTGAAGCGCTGGGGATTGGCCGCAACCAGGTGGTCATCGTGCCGGTCGACGCCCATTTCCGGATGGATATCGACTCGCTGCGCGAGAGGCTGACCCGCTGTCTCAAAGAGCGCGTGCCGGTCTACGCCGTAGTCGCCGTGCTGGGAACCACAGAAGAGGGCGCGGTCGACCAGCTTCACCGCATCGTCGAACTGCGTGACGAGTTCCGGAGTCGGGGGCTGACCTTTCATCTCCACTGCGATGGGGCGTGGGGAGGTTATGTGCGAACACTCCTCATCGATGCGCAAGGGCAGGAGGTCGAGACGCCAACCGATATTCGAAGGATTACCCAGAGCTGGCCCGACGATGAGACCTACTTTGCCTACAAGTCGGTTCAGGCCACCGACTCGGTGACGATCGATCCCCATAAACTGGGCTTTATTCCATATCCGTGCGGAACGATCATCTTTCGGAACACGCACGTCCGGGAGCTGCTGGCGATCGACGCCCCCTACATCTTTTCGGGCGAAGAGACGGTCGATCGTCCATTCATCGGCAAGTATATTCTCGAGGGTTCGAAGCCGGGAGCGGCAGCGGCGGCGGTCTGGTTTGCCCACCGCATCGTGCCGCTCAATCAGGAAGGCTATGGACTGCTGATCGGCAAGAGCATCCAGAGCGCCCAGGAGCTCGCCTACTGGCTGAGCCGCGAGCTGGGACCCGAGTTGAAACGGGCCGGTATTCTGTTACGCATGCTGACCAGCCCGCCGGATGGCAACGTGCTCTGCTTTGTGGTCAACCGGCAAGGCAACCCGGAACTCGGGGAGATGAACCGGCTCAACCAGGCCATCTATGATGAGTTGAAGTTTCAACCACGCAGTGTCATCCAGCGTCATAACTTTATCATCTCGAGCACCTCGTTCAATTTTGAACAGTATGGACAGCCTGCGGCAAACGGGCAGGCCAGCCTCGACCAGCATCTGGAATCTCTCGGGATTGCGGCAGGAGAATTTGAGCGCGTGGGAACCGTGAAGATTCTACGGTGTACGGTGATGATGCCCTGGCTGGCGCTCTCGCGGGGCGGAAATCCAGACTATGGAACCGCCTTCGCCGCGGTGTTGCGCGAGACGATCGAGCGCATCATCAACCACTGACTCGCCCCGTGGCGCGAGAGGCAGCCTGGGGCTGGTGACGAGCACTGACCGCTCCCTCCACTGAATCGCGGCATCCGCGCTCTGACAACCGGGCGCGGATCGCCAGGGAATCAGATTGATCCACTGGCCAGACAATGGCGCAGTCACTTTCTTCTACAGAAGCAACGACAAATTGGAACGACCCGCGGCCGAGATCGATCGAGTCGATCCCGGCCCACTTATCGACTGATCATAATCTATATTTTACTGACTCATGAGACGACCAACTGAACTGAAACTACCCTTCCTTCTTCTCCAGACCCTGATTCTGAATCTCTGCCTGATCATGCTCCCGGTCGCGGTAACCGGACAGGATCCGCAACCGGCTCCGGCGCGACCAGCGACTGCCAGCGAAAAGGCCGCCGGCGAGAAGGCGACCAGCGAGGAGACGCGTCTGCAGGAATCGAGCCGGCGCGTCGAGCTCAATCTGCTTGGCAAGACCGACACCTCATCGGGCGAGAGCCGTCGCAACGAGAATGTCCAGTTCAACCTGGTCGACAACAACGCGCTCAAGGAGATCAGTCTCCGCCTTGGCACAACGGCGACTCTCATCCGCGAGTTCTCGCCGGCGAGCAACTACTTCTCGGCCGAGTTCGGCAACGCCCCGCGCAGCTCGATCACGGTTCCCGGTCCATTGCGCAATGACTTTCACGGTCAGCTCTCAGAAGCCCACCAGAACAGCATCTTCAGCGCCCGCTCATTCTTTCAGGTCGGGGAGGTCCTACCGGCGCGGGAGAACGACTATGGGTTGAACATGGGCTTGCGGCTTCACAAACGAACCAGCATCTTTGTCGAGGGCAGCCAGCAGAAACTCCGGGGAGTGGTCAATGGCAATGTGCTGGTTCCGCGTCCGGATGAACGAACGCCGCTGTCGAGCGATCCGGCGATCCAGGCCGTGGTGACGAGGTTTCTCAGCGCCTATCCGAAGCAGCTGCCTAATCGAACCGACATCAATCCCCGCGCGCTCAATACCAATGCGCCACAGCGGATCGACAATAACCAGGCCGGGGGCAGGCTGGACCACCTCTTTCGCCAGTCTGACCGTTTAGCTCTCCAGTATCAGTACACTTCGCAGGCGGTCGACGCCTTCCAGCTGGTGGCCGGTCAGAATCCGGATACCAACACCA
>JBEAVZ010000518.1:0-3383 GCA_041160645.1 Acidobacteriota bacterium | reverse complement strand
CTCGAGCAGTCCGCGATCATCCCAGTCGGCCGGAACGTGGATCACGAGCGGAATGTAGTTGCCAATCGTGTAATACTGGGTGATCACCTCCCCGAGGAAATCCCCCGGATTGAACCCATCGACCGGCAGATCTTCCCAGTAGAACTCACGCCGCCCGATGATCCGCCCCTCCCGCATCGTAAAGAGCTGCAGCGCGAGCTGGTGGCGCTCCCGGTAGTAGCCAAAGATATCGACATCGAGATCCGAGGTCGCCATCATCTTCTGGTTCTCGCCGAGCGCCCGGACCGTTCGCAGCAGATCGCGGTATTTGGCCGCCTGCTCAAAGCGCAGCTCGTCGGAGGCGGCGATCATGCGCTGCTCGAGGCTGCGGGAGAGTTCACGGTCGCGCCCCTCGAGCAGCATGCGCACGTCGGCGACCGCCTCCCGGTAGTGCTCCGGGGTGCAGAGATCCTTCTGGCAGGGGCCGGCGCACCGCTTGATCTGGTACTCCATGCAGGGCCGGCCAGCCCGCCGGTAGAGTTCAAAGACCTCGTCCGTGCAGGTCCGCAGCTGAAACTCACGGTTGATCAGGCGGACCGTCTTCTCGGCGAGCGCCGCCGGCAGGAATGGGCCGTAGTAGGCGGCCCCATCCTTCTCGATCCGCCGCGTCCTGAAGACCCGCGGAATTGGCTCCTGGAGGGTCAGCTTCAGATGCGGATAGGCCTTGTCATCCTTGAGCATGACGTTGTAGCGCGGCTTGTGGAGCTTGATCAGGTTCGACTCGAGAATGAGGGCCTCGGCCTCGTTGTCGGTGACGATAAACTCGAGGTCGACGATCCGTGAGACCAGCTCCTGCGTCTTCGCATCCATGGCCCGTGAGGACTGGAAATACTGGCGGACGCGGTTGCGCAGACTCTTCGCCTTGCCAATATAGATGATCTCGCCGCGGAGATCCTTGTGCAGGTAGACTCCGGGCTCGGCGGGCAGATGTTTCAGTCGCTCATCCAATGTCATCACCATCCGATTTTACCCCTCCAGCGGCAGAGTCTGAAGTGAAAAATCGGTTCGCCGCGCTTGAGATGATTATTCGGCATGGCATAATCGCACCATGAACTTTTCTCTGAGCATACCCCGTGATCGCGAGTACGACGTGGTCGGGTTCGGCCTCAACGCCGTCGACCACCTGGTGACGATTCCCCGCTTTCCGTCGTTCAACACCAAAGTGCGGTTGACCAACCACCAGCAGATGTCGGGTGGCCAGGTCTCCTCGGCCATGGTCGGAGCGCGTCGCCTCGGGCTCAACGCCGCCTACATCGGCAAGGTCGGCTACGACAATGAAGGGCGGATGCTCATCGAATCGCTCCAGGACGAGGGGATCGACTGCACCGGAGTCATGATCGCCGTCGGGGCGAAGACCCAGGGTGCGGTAATCATCATCGAGCAGTTCTCCGGCGAACGAACGATCCTCTGGTACCACGATGACCAGACCCGGATCGGCCCAGAGGAGCTGCGCCAGGAATGGATCACCCGCGCCCGGGTGCTCCACATCGATGGGTTCGACACCAAGGCGGCCATTCAGGCGGCACAATGGGCGCACGAGGCGGGGATGATCGTGACGATCGATCTCGACACCGTCTATCCGGGGATCGACGAACTGCTCCCGCACGTCGACTGCCTCATCACCTCCCAGGGGCTCGCCAATGAACTGGCCGGCTCGATGGAGGAGCGCGCGGCCCTCCAGACTCTCAATCAACGTTATGGCTGCTACCTCGTCGCCATGACCCAGGGCTCACGCGGCGCCCTCGCCTTCGTCGAGGGGCAGTTCATCGCCTCCTCCGCCTTCCGTCCACCGGTGCTCCGTGATACGACCGGCGCTGGTGACGCCTTCCGGGCGGGATTCATTTATGGTCTATGCAAGGGGCTGAGCATCGAAGAGACGATGCGCGCCGCTAATGCTGTCGCCGCGCTCCAGTGTCGGGAGATGGGCGCCCGAGACGGGCTTCCAACCGAGAAGGAGCTGGCCGACTTCCTCAGTCAATCCAACGGCTGATATTCATTAAGGAGATGTGATTTGTTACGAGCAGGTATCGTCGGTCTGCCCAATGTGGGCAAATCGACTCTTTTTAATGCACTGACCGCGGCGAAGGCCGAAGCTGCCAATTTCCCCTTCTGCACCATCGATCCCAATATCGGCACGGTCGAGGTTCCCGATCCGCGCCTCCACCAGCTGGCCGCCCTCATCAAGCCGCAGAATGTCGTTCCCGCGGTCGTCGAATTTGTCGACATCGCCGGACTGGTCAAGGGCGCCGCACAGGGCGAAGGGCTGGGCAACAAGTTTCTCGCCAATATCCGCGAGACCGATGCGATCGTTCACGTCATCCGCTGTTTTGAGGATGAGGATGTCGTCCACGTCGCCGGAGAGACCGATCCGGTGCGGGACCGGGAGACGATCAACCTTGAACTGGCTCTGGCCGACCTCGCCACCGTCGAGAAGAGCCTCGACCGGGCCCGCAAGGCATCGAAGGGGGGCAACAAGGACGCCCAGGCCGAGGTCCAGACCCTCGAACTGGTCGAGAAGATCCTCAGTGACGGAAAGACCATCCACTCGGCCAAACTCGATCGGGAGATCCTCAATCAGCTCAAGTCATACAGCCTGCTCACGGCCAAACCCGTCCTCTACGCCGCCAATGTCACCGAGGACGAGCTGGCAAGCGGCGAGGGAAAGCACGTCAAGGCCCTCCGTGCGGCGGTCGAGGCCGGCGGAGAACCGGCGGAGATCGTTCCCTTCTCGGCCAAGATCGAGGCGGAACTGGCCGAACTGAGCCGGGAGGAGCGCGTCGAATTTCTGGCCTCGCTCGGCATCGAAACAGCTGGTCTCGACCGGCTCATCCGCGCGGCCTACCATCTGCTCGGCCTGCAGACCTATTTTACAGCGGGAGAGAAGGAGGTCCGCGCCTGGACCATCCATCACGGTGATACGGCGCCCAAGGCCGCTGGCGTGATCCACAGCGATTTCGAACGGGGCTTCATCCGGGCCGAGACGGTCGCTTTCAACGACTTCATGGCGCACCAGGGATGGAAAGGGGCGCGCGAGAAGGGGCTCGTCAGGTCGGAGGGCAAGGAGTACATCGTCCACGATGGCGATGTCTTGCTGTTCAGGTTCAATGTTTAAGGCGAAGAGGGCCGTTTGGGGCCGGTTGGGGTGATTGGGACAGTGCTGGTGGGACAGGTGGGACAGGTGGGACAAGTGGGACAAGTGGGACTAGTGGGACAGGTGGGACCAGTGGGACAGGTGGGACCGGTGGGACAGGTGGGACAGGTGGGACAGGTGGGACAGGTGGGACAGGTGGGACCAGTGGGACCGGTGGGACAGGTGGGACCAGTGGGACAGGTGGGACCAGTGG
>JBEAVZ010000508.1:0-4013 GCA_041160645.1 Acidobacteriota bacterium | reverse complement strand
CCTGACAGGGGAATCGCGCTCATCGATCAGCTCGGGAAGACCGACCGTCGACTGGCGGCCCGCTATGTCGATACCGACCGGCAGGTCGTCTCGAATGGTTGGTCAGCCCACCTTGCGGCGTCTGGTCGTCCCCCCGCGGCGGTCGTCACCCCGTAATGACGGAGACTCCGTGGATTGATCATTCCACGGAGTCTCTGTTCTTGAGCTAGACCAGCGGAGTCTGGCCGGGGATTGCCACCGGCGACACCGCCAGGGGACCCCACTCCAGTTTCGCTGGCGCGAGGACATCCTTCGAGTTGAGCGCCTGCTCCCAGGTGACCGTCTTGCCTGTGTAGGCCGACATCCGGCCCATGATCGCCGTCAGCGTGCTCTCCGCCACCGTCTTCAGCTCGTTGATCGGCTTGCCGGCGCGAATGCTCGCGATCAGGTTGGTATGCTCCTGGACGTACGGATTGTTGTCCTTCTCCGTGAAGCGCCACGGATTGGCCCCGGTAATGATGTACTTGTTGACCTGGCAGGAACCTTTCGTGCCAATGAGGGCCTCCGAAACGCTCGAGTCGGTGTTGACGATCTGCCGGCAGTAGCTCGACATATGCATGCCGTTCTCATACTCATAGTCGATCGCAAAGTGGTCATAGATGTGGCCGTAGGCCGGGTCGGTCCGCTGCTGGCGGCCACCCATACCATAGGCCTTGACCGGATGCGTGCCCATCGCCCAGTTGACGACATCGATATTGTGGACGTGCTGCTCAACGATGTGGTCACCCGAGAGCCAGGTGAAGTAGAGCCAGTTGCGGATCTGCCACTCCATGTCGCTCCAGTTCGTCTGCCGCGCCTTGTTCCAGAGACCGCCCTGATTCCAGTAGGCGCGGGCGGCGACGATCTCACCGATCGCCCCCTCCTTGATCCGCTTCAAAGTCTCGATGTAGCCCGTCTGGTGGCGGCGCTGCGTGCCGGCGGCAATCGCCAGACCCTTCGCCTTGCTCTCATCGACGAGGGCGAGAACCTGCCGGATGCCCGGACCATCGACGCCCACCGGCTTCTCGGTGAAGATATTCTTGCCAGCGGCAACCGCGGCGCGCAGGTGCTCCGGACGGAAGGCCGGCGGCGAGGCGAGAATGATGTAGTTGACATCGCTCGTCCCGATCACCTTCTGGTAGGCGTCAAAGCCAACAAACTGGCGATCCTCAGGGACACTGATCTTGTCGGCATACTTCTTCTTCAGATTGTTGACGCTGTCATTCAACCGATCCTTGAAGGCGTCGCCCATGGCCACGATCCGCACGCCCGGCGCCGAGTCGAGCACGTTGCCGATCGCGCCCGTTCCGCGCCCGCCGCATCCGATCACGCCAACGCGAATCTCATCACTGCCCGTCGCCCAGGCGCCGGCCAGGGTCGGGATGTTGAGGGTTGTCGCTGCCGCTGCCGCCGACGTGGTCTTGATGAAGTCACGCCGTGATGATCCCGGTTGATTCGACTTCTTCTCTCTCTTCATTGAGTTCTCCTTAAATAGAAGTTGCACGATAGATGGAAGATCCTACCGCAGTGGTATCAGGTTAAGATGGATAGTCTTGAGTTCTCGCCACGTTGCCGACGGCAGCCTGGCGCGTGATTCCAGTCGATTTCAGAACGTCTGCCAGTCGGAGTCAGCTCCGCACCCGCTTCAGGACGAAGAGCGTGATGTCATCGTACTGCGGGGCATCGCCGGCGAAGCGATCGATCTCTTCGAAGACGGAGCCGACAATCCGGTGCGCCGACCTGTCGGCGAGTTGTCGAAAGAGACCGACCACGCGCCCCTCACCAAACTCGACCTCCTCCGGACTCTGGGCCTCGGTCACTCCGTCGGAGAAGAGCGCCAGCAGATCCCCCGGATCGAGCCGCAGACTCTCCTCGGTGTAGGGTAGATCGGGAATCAACCCGAGCGGGGTGCCGGTTCCCTTCAACCAGACCGATTCGCCGTCCCCGCGCAGCAGCAGGCAGTCGGTATGCCCGGCGTTGACATAACGGGCCTCGCCACTCGAGGGATCGAAGTCGATCAGGATCGCTGTCACATACTTGTTCGAGGGCGTCGTGGCGTGAAGCAGTTCGTTCATGCGCGCCGCGAGCGCCGGCAGCGAGTCGATCCCATCCAACAGCGCACGGAGCGTCGCCTGCATATTGCTCATCAGCAGTGACGCCGGAAGACCTTTGCCGGCTACATCGGCGACACAGATCAGATACCCCTTCGTCCCATCCCGCCGGGTCAGCGGCAGGATGTCATAGTAGTCGCCGCCGCAATGGCGCGCCGGCCGGTTCCGGGCATCAAGGTCGTAACCGTCTATCTGCGGCAGCCGGGCCGGGAAGAGATTCTCCTGGATGGTTGCGGCAAGGGCCAGC
This sequence comes from Acidobacteriota bacterium, assembly GCA_041160645.1. GTDB lineage: Bacteria > Acidobacteriota > Blastocatellia > RBC074 > RBC074 > CAIOZW01. Next base: position 1,637 of record JBEAVZ010000508.1, on the reverse strand, counting down.
TCCTGTTCGACCTTGCGCCGCTCGAGAGCCTCTTTGAAATACCAGGAGTTCTCGAAGGCCACGGCCGCCTGGGCGACCAGTCCGGCGCCAAACTCGAGATCGCCTTCACTGAAGGAATGGTTGCCGGGACGCGGACCGAGAATGACCAGTCCGCCCGTCGTCTCATCGCCAGCCTCGATGCGGAAGAGGGCCTCGGCCTGCTCGGCCCGCAGGGTCTCCTTCAATTCCGACTCCGGCAGATCGGCTACGCGCAGCGCCGTTGGCAGTCCAAAGAGCGATCGCTCATAACTCTGATAGTCGACCAGTCCGCCCAGCTCCAGCCCCTTGGCCCGCAGCACCAGGGGATGGCCGTGCTTCCAGGCGATCAGGCCATAGCGCCGGAGCGCCCACCGTCCGGCAAGGGTCAGGACCAGCAGTTGGGCCACTTCGTCAGGTTCCAGCGTCGCCGTCAAGCCGCGCACCAGATCGAGCAGCGTTCGCAGCTCCTGCACCTTCTGGTCGAGCGCCTGGTTGAGCTGGCGGGCTTGGGTGTGTGACCGGGCATTGACGATCCCGCTTGCCGCGATCCCCAGCAGTCCATTCAGAAAATCGGTCTCGGCCGGGGTCAACACTCTCCCCGGCGGGAGGTGGAGTCCAAGCATGCCGATCGGCAGCTCTCCTTCCGCGGGGCGACCAATCGGGATCAGTGTTTCGAGACCAGCCTGACGGGCGAGCTCTTCGTTAAACTCTGCGCCAGCCACCAGCCCGGTCGCTCCCCGCACCAGCGCCAGCAGCATGGAATCCTTTTCGGCGACCGCAATCAATCCGCGGGTGACCTTGAGTCGTCCCATCACCGAGCGTAGCAGGTGGCGCAACAGGTCATCCTGATCGAGCGACGAGTGGAGCAGCTCGGCCGACTCGAGAAGGGCCGCATAGGTCTCCAACTGCTCCTGCTGTACCGATTCCGGTGCGCTCATCGACACGCTACTCCACCAGCGTTCTTCGCTAACTCTTCAACCTTTTGATCATGTGCAGTTCGTTCTTCTGGCCCGGGCGGATCTCGTAGCTCACCTCGTCCATGAGCGCCTTGATCAGCCGGATGCCCAGCCCACCCGATTTACGCTCGTGGATCAACGTCTCGATCGACTCCGGGGCCATGGCCGCGGCGTCAAAGCCCTGACCCATGTCGATCACCGAGATGCGCACCGCCTGCTCATCGCAGACTGCCCGAATGATCACCTCTTTGCTGATATCGTGACCATAAGCGTGCTCGATGACGTTGGCGCAGGCCTCATCTACCGCCAGCTCGAGATTGGAGACACCCTGCTCATCCATCCCGGTCTGGTGGCCGATCCGCTTCACGAAGTCCCGGATCATCGCCAGATTCTCGGTCGATGACGGTACTTCCAGCGTGAATCTCTTTTCGATGGCGGCCATAAGTCACCTCAGGCGTTTGTGAATCGCGCCCGCGCCTCAGTCTCGTTACCGACAATGTCGAAGATCTCGTGGAATCCAAGGATCTCAAAAGTGTGCCGCACCTTTGGCTGCAACCCGCAGATCTTGATGTCTCCTCCAGCCTCACGAACCTCTTCGATGAAGCTCATGAAGACACCTAATCCGGCCGAGGAGATATAGCTGAGCTTTTCACAATCGACGAT
>JBEAVZ010000502.1:0-6473 GCA_041160645.1 Acidobacteriota bacterium | reverse complement strand
ACCGAACCGGCGTAGACAACCTCAAACGTCATCGGCGCCTCGGGGAGTGGCGCTGACGAACCGCCAAATCGTCGCGCATCAATACAACAAGGGATGACTGAAATCCGCCCGTCAATCCGCTGGGCAGTCTGACCAAGGTAGTCTCTCATCCGTTGCGTGAGCACGATCAACCAGTCGGCGCGCCGTATCCCGACCATTTCGAGGCGCTTCATAACGCGGTAGATGATCGAGCGCTGGCGCCAGATTCCGGCATCGACATACTCATCGGCGATCAGCCCGCGAATATCGAAGATGACTGCGGAGCGGGTCAGGGACCTTGCGAGGAGAGCCATGATCATCGGAATGTGCGATCGGGCGTGGAGAAGATCGAGCGGCGACTCTCGATGCGACCTCCAGATGAAGAGCACGCCACAGAGAACATCATAGAGTGTGGCCGGTAGTGATGGGCGTTTATGATAGGCCAATGGCGTCCAGTCGATTCCTCTCGTGCGCAGCAACCGCTGCTGCTCCTGGATCGATTCCTTTGACCACGTCGTGGAGAGATCCGGCTCGAAAGTGATGATTGACATCTCGTGGCCATCACGGGCCAGCTCTTCCAGGTATGGGAGAACCTGGGTCTGAACCAGATTCTCACGAAGACCAAAGTAGCAGATGTGGAGCGCTCTCATGGTGAAAGTGTTTGGCCTTGACGGAACCACCGCGCGTCGATCCATCCGGTAAATGTAGCGAGGTCGATGGTCAGAAGGATTATCATGATGAGCCCGACCCGGATGGGGTTGCCAGCCCAGAGCATGAATGGTTGTCCGTGGGCAAACTCCCGCTTTCTGACCAGGCTGCGGAGCGCTCGCAAAAGATAGCCGAGAATCGGCGCCGCCAGCAGCCAGGAGAACCCGGTTAAGAGTGCGGCGATCAGACAAGCGGCATAGGCGAGGTAGTGGCGAGCAATCCCGTAATGCCACTCCGCCTGCAGCCCCGCCCGAACATTGTGGAGCGAGTAGAGCCTGAATTTGCGAAAGAGAACGGGAAGGCTTTCACTCAATCGCCAGTTGACGACCGCATCAGGCGCGTAACCGATCTGAAATCCAGCCTTCTCGACCTGGCGCATAAAGATCAGATCCTCGGCGGCCCGCCAGGAGGGAAAGCCCCCGACTGCCGCCCAGACATCCCGCCGCATCAGAGTCGAGGTAATCGTCGGGCCGCGCATCGGACGACCTTGCGTGATTGGACTACTCCATCGTTGCGGGACGTACGAGACAGCGGCGCACTCCTCGAAGAAGCTGGAGATTATCGGCTCATAGGTCCCATAGATAACCTCGAGTTCCGGATTGGCCTGGCGGCTCCGGATCAGGTTGCCGACCCATTCATGGCTCAGCCTGATGCCCGCGTCGGTCAACAGAATCCAGCTGGTCGAAGCGGCAGCGATGCCGATGTTTCTTCCCTCCCCCGGCATTGCGCCGCTCGTCTCGATCAGGGTGATGCGGGTATCAGCGGCGGCGAGATCACGAATCATTCGCACTGTCTGGTCGTTGCTCCCTCCATCGACAAAGATGATCCGGGACGGTTGACAGCTCTGCTCCCTGATCGAGTCCCAGAGCAGTGCAATCGTCGCGTCTTCATTGCGCACCGGAATGACCAGCGTAACATCTTCCAACAATGATCTTCTCCACCCGCCGGACAGCTAAATGGCCCCGGATGACCACCACCGGAGCAATCGACGCAAGGTTCCCCACCAGGCTCGTCCGGCCAGAATTCCGGGTGAGAGAGTGAACGCCCGAAGAAGCAGACCGGCCGGCGCGGCCCAGGTGGTCCCGGATTGAGCCACCGCCATCTGCAAGGCCAACCTCAGGGCGGAGACGGCGTCGACCCGGCGTCGATCACTCCACCCCAGTTGGTCACGATACCGTCTGGCCAGTAGATCGAACTCCTGCGCAAACCGATCGGTCTCACTGACAGTTTTGCTGGTGGCATGAAGCCGGTACGCCGCCAGAGGATGTTCAAGATAATGGCAACTGATCCCCTTCAAGAGCAGTCGCAGATAGAGATCGTGGTCGAAACAGTAGTTCAAGGTCGGATCGAAGCGGAGCGGCTGGTCTGAGCGCCGCCAGAACATCCCGGGCTGTGGGGCGTGAAACTGCCAGGTCAGACCATCGACGGGACGCCGTGGCAGCGTTGTCCGAAAGTGGTGGGTCTGGTGGCCCTCCCCGAAAAAGATGGTATCCCCGCAGAGCCACTGGCAGTCCGGATGGCGCTCGAAATAGTCGGCGACCAGCGCCAACGATCCTGGCAGATAGAGATCATCGCTATTCAGAAAAGCACAGATCTCACCGGTCGCCCTCGCCATCCCCTTGTTGATCGCCTCGACCTGACCTCGGTCTGGTTCGCTCACCCACCAGGCCAGCCGGGACGCATACCGTTCGAGGATCTCCTTGCTGCCATCGTCGCTGCCACCATCAACAACGATATACTCGAGGTTGGCATAGCGCTGATTGAGCACCGAGAGGATCGTCTCTTCAAGAAATTCAGCCTGGTTGTATGATGGGGTGACGATGCTGATCTTCATTGACGGAACTTCATGGTTGATACTTAACCGTGCCCACCTCAAACTACCGCCTGGATATAACTGATCAGTTGCGGAGCCCGCCGGTCGAACGTATGATCCCGCAATGTTCGCTGCTGGCCGGCCTGCGCAATCTGCCGGCGCGTCTCTTCGTGATCGAGCAGGTAGCTGACCTTCTCGAGACACTCCTCGGCCGTGCGATAGGTGACGATCTCCTTGTCCGGCTCGAAGTTTCTGCTGATATCCTTCTTCCAGTCCGTGATCAGGCAGGATCCGACACCGGTCACCTCGTAGAGGCGCAGATTTGAGGAACTGCGGGCCGAGATATCGATATGTTTGTTCAGGACCAGCTTACTCTCGTGGATCTTCTGAAACATCTGCAACCCGAAGAGAGGCGGATGGGAATGTGAGAGAAGACGTCGGTTGACCGGTCGGGGAATCAAAGGGCGCTCTTTCCATTTCGCGACCCTCTCGACGACTGGCATTCGCTCAAGCAGGCTCGTCGGGACGCCACGACGGCGAAGATGATCAACAAAGTCGTACGCAAGCCGCCTCGCGTGCTGACCTGCCCGATCACAGCACCCAACCCTGGTCAGATCCGACCAGATCTCAATCTCGACCTGATCGATCAATCTCGAGAGAAGACGTTCCCGCTCGAGATGAAACTGACTTCGGAGCACGATCGAGCCTAAAAAGGCAAACTCGACCAGCGGATCGGTATCGAGCCTGAGCCGTTCGAGGATTCGCGGCTCAAAGGCATGATCGAGCAGCTCACTGCGGGTGCCGAGTGAACGAAACTGATCGACCAGATCGGGAATACACGAGAGAACGAGGTCACTCACCCGGAAAATTGAAGAGTCGCGAAACGGGGCGCCGCACCAGACAATCACCGATTTGATCGATGGGCAGAGACCGCGCACGTGGGTGATGAACTCAGCCGGGTAGTTCCAGTAGTCGGTCAGAAAGAGAATATCCGGGCGATACTGGCAGATCTGTGCGGCGAGAATTTCATGCTTCCAATTGTTCGGAGAATAGGCTATCCCATTTTCGATGGCCCATTGCTGCTGTAATTGGGGAGCGTTACCGACCACCACCTCCATTTCGACTCCCTGCTTCTGCAAGGCGACGGAGAGAAAGTCTGACCATCCATGCGCATCATAGAGCAGGTCAGCCAGCATGGTTTCGTAGTTACTCGGAAGGGTCTGTTGATTGAGGGTATAGAACTGCTCAAGGTAAGTTGGATTGACTGTTGTCAGGTTCTGAATTCTCATTACAATTTATGTGTGTCCATCCACAGATTGGGGCGATCCGTTCGCACCATAATTGTATCTCGAGATTATTCTCTATTTTTTATTGTCTGCTAAAGTAGTTGCTTCTATCCCAGAGCCTCGACATAGAGACTTTCGAACTCGCGATCAATCGAATCGATCCCCTCCATGAGATGGTGGGTAGAAGTTCCATAATTCAGGACCCGCACCTCCTCAAAACCGGCTTCGTGAAGCAACGTTGAGAGTGAATGCTGATCGTAGACCCAGAGATGATGGCCATTTTCGCGCATCATCTGATTGACCAGATCGAGGCGAGGCCGGCGACCATCTCCGAAACGGGGATGACGGAGAAAGTCATCATTGTTGACATACGAGAGAAGATACTTGCGGGCATCCGGAGTAGAGATCCGGGCCACTCCGCCTTTCTGGACAACTCTTCTGAACTCCCGCACCAGACGCATCCCGTCCTCTTTGGTGAGGTGCTCGATGACGTGTTCACAGAAGAGTGCGGTGACGCTCTGATCCTTGAAAGGCAGTCCATTTCTGATATCCCAGACGATCTCGGCGTAACCGGGCACAAGATCGAGATTGACCCAGCCAGAGAGTGGGCGATACCCACAACCGATGTTGACCAGCGTCCCCTGGGAAGGCAACGAGCGAAGAAAGCGTTCATTGCGCCGCCGGGCCATCCACTGGTGGTACGGAGCGGCAAGACGGTTGGCCATTGGCCGGCCGATCAGGGCGGCAATGCTCTTCTTCATCGACCAGCTCAAGCTGTCGCGCTCCTCATCAGATAAGATCGGGCCTCATCGATCACCAGGCGGACGCCCTCTGCCAGGGAGATCTCGAACTTCGCGGCGGGCAGTTCGACCAGCGGATCGATCAGTACCTCTTCACCAATCAGCGCACCGGGAGAGATCGGGAGATTGAGTTGTCGGGCAACTTCAGCTGCCAGCTCTTCGATCCGAAGCCACTCCGGGCCGGCAATATCGACCTCCATCAGTCCACTGTCATAGAACTCCCGCAGCAAGCGGGCACAATCAGACTTGTAGATGAATCGGCGTCGCTCCTGACCGGTAGTCATCATCCGCACCGTGCCCTCCGTAAGGCCACTGATGACCAGATCGGTGATGACGTGGCTCCGCGAATCAGGATCTTCCCATCCATAGGTATTCCAGAGTCGGGCGAGCCGACCTCCCAGTTGGGTGGTCCAGGTTTCGGCCATCAATTTGGTCATTCCGTATGCCGTCCGCTGCCCGGCCAACTGGGAGGTGACGAACAAAAAAGGGCGTCGGGTGGTCGATAAGATATCAAAGACTCGCGCGGCCAACTCACAGTTATGAAGAAACATCTGGTGCTGCTTCTCGGCTGCCGAATGGTACTTGGCCCCTCCCGTATCCCAGGCAAGAAACCAGATCCGGTCAGCGGCCAGATACGGAGTCTGATCGATCTGGCGGAGATCCTGGCCAGATTTCAGATCGAGTGAGGTGACCTCGTGGCCGGCAGCCCGCAATTGTTGGGTCAGTTCGCGGCCAATCAGTCCGTGGCCACCCAGAACAAGCTCTCTCATGCCAACTGCCATATCCTCTCTCCAATCTCGACCAGCCGCCGATCTCCCTGTCCCCACCCTGGGCCATTGTGGTAGGGGAGGTCGGTGAGGGTCGCGGCCTCACCGTGATGTGGTCTCACTCCATCTTCCGTGCACGATGTGGGGTGGGCGAGATGGAGAATCTTGCCGATCTTCCGGAGCTCAGCAGCGTGCTCCCGCATCTGCGCGGCACCACGGGCATCGCATCCGATGCGATGCCGCAGCAGGTTCTCATCATATCCCTCAACCCGGTGCCAGAGATGGCGTCTGGCCATCAAAAAGTCGCCGGTCCCGTGGGGGGAAAGGGGGACAATCCGCTTGAACCGCAGGCAATCGGCAGGTCCAATTCCACGGCCGCGCCATTCTGTCCAATCGATATCGACCCGCTCAGCAATGAAGGCAATCTCTTCAGAAAGCTGGTCGTCCTGAAATTGATGGCAGGCCAGAATCGTCTCCGGGGCAATCGCCACATCGGCATTGGTCGCAATCACCCAGTCGGCGGTCGCCCGGCGCAGACCAACATTCTTCGCGTGGTACTCCATCAGCGCAAGTCGTGGGTTGTGGCAAACCTGGTCGTGAATCTCCCGCGGAACCACATAGACCTTCAGCGTCGGAAACTGCTCGACAAGTCGATGGGCCAGCAACTCGCGCTCGGGAGGCGGATTCCATTCAACGAAGATGGGTTCGGTGACCAAATGCCTGATGTTCCAGTCCAATGTGGCGTGGAGGCGCAGAGCAAAATCGGGCATGTAGTCATCATTGCGTCCCACCATGACCGCGGCAATTCGTGGCCGGCGGCCAGCCGTTAGGCTGGCTGACGATCTGGCGGTCAATTTGGTATATTCGCGCCACCCTTTGATTGCATAAGCGGCATTAAACTTTGCCTGCTCGATACGATATTTTAGTCCAGTAATCATTCCGTCGTCACGTTTGAAAATAGTTTTGGTGATCGATTCATTGGCCAGCGCCGCCACGGAACCCTTCCCGCAGCAGGTTGAGCAGACGCCAGGTCCCCCTGATGCTTCTCCGCGTGCGGGGATGGCGGTTGACCCAGCCTGAA
>JBEAVZ010000501.1:0-2733 GCA_041160645.1 Acidobacteriota bacterium | reverse complement strand
GTAGGCGGTAACCCAGAGCCCTGCCGAACCCAACTCCCGCTTGAGGCGCAGGACATAGTCGACCACGACCTCGCCGGACATGGCCACGAGGGTAATCCCGTCACCCAACTGGATGACCTGCAGCGGATAGGGATACTCGGTCATGACCCGTTCGCCGCTCTCCCAACGCCGGAGCCATCGCTCGGCATAGGCGCGGCGGTGCCGGTCCTTGCTCTGCAGCTCAGCCTCCAGCTGCTCACGACGGAGAAGATTGAGCGGCAGCGGGATAAGCTCATACCTGGTCCGGAGCCGGCCGTGCACCGGGGCCATCTCTGCAGCGATGGTCTGACCGATCGCTCCCGCCAGGGCCCGACCGTGATCGATCGCCATCTCCAGTCGCCCCGTAGGCTGGGGCCCGACATCCGCGCCACAGCCCATCATAAACATCGCCGTGACGCCGGGATTGGCGGCCTCGAGTTCGGCCTCCGCATAACCGGCATAGTCGCCATTGAACTGATAGAGATGGATCGGCAGTGTCGTGTTGTGGCAGGCATAGCTGAAGAGGACGGCGCGCAGTCGGCCATCCGGGGTCGTCACCCGCAGCAGCGGGACATCATCGTCCTTCACCCCCTCCTTGTTTGCCCCGAAATCGTAGCGATTGTTTCTCCAGACCCGGCGATTCATCCCAAATGTCGCCTCCGTCCGCCCAAAGGAGAGCACTGCCGGGGCGAGTTGCTGCAGCGACTCGCCAACCGCGCGGACAATCTTCTGGATCGTCTCCTCGGTCGTGCGAACCACGGCGGCCTGTTGCGCCTCATCGAGGAAGTAGGCGCCCTCGAGGCGGCGCAACGGCACGGGTCCGGAGTGGGTATGGGATGAACTGAGGACGAGATTGGCACGCGGGAGGCGGTGGAGACGAGCAACACGCCTGGCGATCTCCTCGCCCATCTCCCGGGGAATCCCCAGATGATCGGTAGTCACAATGACCACTCGCACTCCCCGCCGATCCTCGAGGGCAAGCGCACGGGCGAAGAGGTCGTGGACTTTTCCCTCCGCGGGGCGGGTCCGGGACGCATAGCCGGCCATCCAGACCGGCTCCGTCGGGGTGATGACGACCCTGGCGACACCAGCCTTCCATTCCAGCCGCTGTGCCTGCGCGCCAGCCGAGACCATCAGCAGGATCAGCAGAAACAACGATCGATTCAGGTTGTGGGGCACGATGAACAATCCTCCCGTCAAATCGAGCGGGTCAAATCGGTGAATGATTGGCGAAGATCCCGGTTGATCACAATGGCATCATCATTACCGGCCAGCCCCGGCGCCGCTCGCGCGCCACGGGCCGCCAGCCACATCATCCCAGTCTGTCGATCCGAGGTCAATGAAATCAGCCCCGTTCCGGCGGCGCTCCCGAGACGATGGTCGTCAACCAACGCCATCTATAATAGTTCAATGAGGCCGGAAGATCGCTCAGGTCTGGCAGGAGAGTCCGCCGATCTTCACCAATTGCGTGCGGTCTCGTTTCATCCCCCGGTCCGTCGCCAACCAGCTCAGGACATCCGCCAGAACACGCGCCGCCCCCTCATCCGCCGGCGCAGTGATCCGGTAATGCATCCACCGCCCCTCACGCCGGGCCGCCACAATCCCGGCCCGGCGCAGATAAGCCAGATGGCGCGAGATCTTTGGCTGCGGCTCCTTCAACACCTCGACCAGATAACAGACACAGACCTCGTCTTCACCCATCAAATTGAGCAGACGCAGCCGGGTCCGATCGGCGAGCGCCAGAAAGAACTGCTCCATCTCCAGGTTGTCAATCTTTCCTGCCATGCTCTGACTCCCCACTCCGGTAATTTTGGCGAAGGCTCATATATACGTCTTGACAGATATATTATCACCGTGCGACTTTATCATATCCGTGAAAAGGAACTGGTGTAAATCGGGCTTGACGGACTTACTCATAACTTTGCGAAACGAATCTGATTGCGGCTAGCGCAGGCCGAAGAGTCTGCCGTGGAGATTAAAAGATGCCATTGGGAATTGTCAGTCTGAAGGCGCACATCTCGCTCAATGTGGCCAATGTCGAGGTGAGCACCGACTTCTACCGGCACTTATTCGGGATCGAACCGTGCAAGGTCAGAAGTGGCTATGCCAAGTTTGATATCGAGAATCCCCCTCTCAACCTGGCGCTGAACGAGGCGCCGGGTCCGAAGGGTGGCGCGCTCTCTCATCTGGGGATCCAGGTCGCGACCACTGCCGAGGTGCTGGCGGTGCGCGAAGAGTGGCGGAGAGCCGGCCTGCCGACCCGGGACGAGATGCAGACCGATTGTTGTTATGCGATCCAGGATAAGACCTGGGTCGCCGATCCGGATGGCAATGAATGGGAGGTCTTTGTTGTGCTGACCGACAACCTCGCCGAGACTGGAAATGCCACTAGCTGCTGCACTCCCGGCGCGCCGGCGCTGGTCACGCTCGGCGGCCTGAAGGGGACAACCGCGAGGACCAGCAATGACCGATAGAGTCCGGGTCCTCATTCTCTGCACTGGAAATTCGGCCCGCAGCCAGATGGCCGAGGGGCTGCTGCGTCACGATGGCGGCGCGCGATTCGAGGTCGAGAGCGCGGGAGTTCAGCCGGGAAGTGTCCGCCCCGAAGCAATCGCGGCGATGCGCGAAATCGGCATCGACATCTCTACCCACTGGTCAAAGTCGGTCGAGCAGTTTGTCGGGCAGCCATTCGACTATGTTATTACCGTATGCGAT
>JBEAVZ010000497.1:0-5571 GCA_041160645.1 Acidobacteriota bacterium | reverse complement strand
CTTGTCGAGGATATCCTGCAACCGTGCATTGAGCTTCTCACGTTCAGCCAACAGATCATCGAGATCGGCCTCACCGAGGACCGAGCGAAGTGTCGTCTGCGCGAGCTGCGAAGTGGCGTAGAGGTAGTTCTCGACCTCGACTACCGCGAGCCGCGGATCGAGGACCCGGAAGTAGACGACGGCGTTGACGGAGACGGTCACATTATCGCGGGTGATGATGTCCTGCGGCGGGACATCGAGGGTGACCGTGCGCAGACTGACGCGCTGCATCCGGTCGAACGGGCTGAAGACGAGGATCACTCCCGGCCCCTTCGCCTGCGGCAGCAGACGACCAAGCCGGAAGATCACTCCCCGCTCGTACTCACTGACGATCTTGATCGAGCTGAGAAGATAGATTCCGACTATCCCCAACAGCAGCAATGGCAAAGACAGAATATCAGCCATGACCCTCTCCTTCATTGGGCAGGTGTCGATCGACAATTGAACGCGGCGAAATGCCGCGCAGCAGTCGGTCCGGGTGGAGCGGCTCGACCTCGATGGTCAGCCCATCGACTTGGGTGACGCGGACATCGACCCCGGCTGGAATGCGGAGGTTCGAATGTGCGCGCCAGATCTCACCGTGGACAAAGACCCGTCCGGGTTCTCCGCACGGAACCAGCTCTGTCTGCGTCCTCCCGATCATTCCAATCATCCCCTGATCACCGGTCGTAATGCGGTGACGATGGGTTCGGCGGATCTGAATCACGGCCCAGTAGATGGCCAGCGACATACCCAGTCCGAGAAGCAGCAGCAGAGTTAGCTGTAACATCACATCAAGCCCTGTCTGGATCGGTCTCATCATTGACACCGACCACCGCGGACATTTTAGCCTATTTCCCGTTGAGAATCGCGCTTAACAATCGACAGGGCAAGCAGCCCGCCAAGGAAGAGTGCCGCGGCGACGAGCAGCAGTCCGCCATAGTACGATCCGGTTCGATCACGAATCGCCCCCATGACCGGCGGCAGGCCGACACCGGCGATGTTGGCAATGGCATTGATGAGGGCGATCGCGCTGGCCGCCGCGGCGCTGCCAGCCAGGTACTCGGTCGTCACCGACCAGAAGACGGGAGTCGCGGCCCAGTTAAGTCCGATCGTCAGAATCAGCAGCAGATAGGTCAGCGGAAGATTGCCGGCGCGCAGGCTGATCACCAGCATGATACCAGCCGCGAGCATTGGCAGTCCGAGGTGGAAGCGCCGCTCACGGGTCTGATCCGAGTGGTGACCGTTGAGATACATGAGCAGCGAGGCAAAGATGAACGGCAGTGCCGCGTAGAGGGTCACGACAAAGTTGCTCGCACTCGAGAGCCCCTTCAGTATCTGCGGCAGAAAGACGGTGATGCCGATCGTCCCAAAGGCCTGGAGGAGCCAGAAGGCGCTCAGAGCCCAGACGCGCGGATCAGCAAAGGCGCGGTGCCAGCCCTGGGCGTGAGCGCCCGGCGCCCGGGACGACTCGGCCTCGATCGTCGTCGTCAGCCATTCGCGCTGCGCTGAGTCGAGCCAGCGGGCCTCACGTGGCGCATCGGGAAGATAGCGGAGGACGACCAGCCCGAGAATGATCGCCGGCAATCCTTCGACGAAGTAGAGCCAGCGCCAGCCGCTGTAACCACCGATCCCATCCATCTTCAGGAGCGCCCCGGAGAGTGGCAGGCCGATCACCGAGGCCATCGTCGCCGCAATGTAGAAGAAGGACATCGCCCGGGCGCGGCGGGTCGAGGGGAACCAGCGGCTCAGATAGTAGATGATGCCGGGAGTGAAGCCAGCCTCGGCCGCGCCAAGCAGGAGCCGCATGGTGTAGAGCTGTCCCGGGGTCTGGATGAAGGCCATGCCGCAGGCGACGATGCCCCACGAGACCATGATCCGCGAGATCCAGCGCCGCGCGCCAACCCGCGCGAGAATGACGTTGCTGGGCACCTCGAAGATGATATAGGTCAGGTAGAAGAGGCCCGCGCCAATGCCATACATCTGCGCCGTCAAGCCCAGCTCGGCGTTCATCTGCAATGCCGCCACCGAGATGTTCGATCGGTCGATGTAGGCGATCAGATAGAGCAACATGAGGAACGGCAGCAGGCGACGGGTGACGGTGCTGATAGTCTGGTTCTCGAATTGGTTCATAGGAGCTGAAGGAGAAGGTGCGAACAGTTGAAGGTGCGGGATCGGGGAGGAATCCCCGATCCCTGCCGGGCCGACTTATCAGCGGCTGACGGTGCGGAAAGGCGAGGCGGGCAGCCCCTCCTTGTTGGTGAGCGTGGTCACCGGATCGTCCGCCCAGCCATAGCGGGCCTGGGTCGGCTGGGCAACCGCGGGACTCGTGACGACGATCGTTGACCCGTCGATGTGGGCCGTCGCCGTGACGAACTTGCCGTCGGCGCCGGCGATCTCAAAGCCCTTCAGCTCGCCGCCACGGGCGACCAGCCCTCCACCAACGTGATCGAAGTAGAGGCGGAGCGCGCTTCCCTCGATCGTCTGCTGGCGGAAGAGCGGCCCGGAATGGACCAGCTTCTCGCCATAGGCCAGCACGCGGGCCGGCAGGGCGAGCCGGAGTCCGACATCCTGCTTGTTCTTGGGATGGATATCACCCGAGTCGCCGACGTCGATGGTCACCGCCATGGCGGTATTGTTGAGGCGCAGCGTCTGGAGCTGGGCTTCGCGCAGCTCCGGCCACCCGCTCACGCCGGCGACCTTGCCAAAATTGGCGAGCTGGACGAAGAGGAACGGAAAGTCGCCCTGGCCCCAGGCCCGACGCCAGTCGGTGATCATCGAAGGAAAGAGGCGGTGGTAGACCGGGGCACGCTCCTTCGTGCCATTCGACTCGCCCTGGTACCAGATTGCGCCGGCGATCGCGTAAGGCACGATCGGCGCGATCATGCCGTTCCAGAGGGTCGACGGAGCGTGTGGATGGCCCGGGCCGGCGGGGATCCCCGGACGCGCCCCCTTCTTGCCATCGGCCTCCCACTTTGCGACGGCCTGCTGGTAGCGGATCATCGCCGCCGGATGGTTCTCGAGAATGCGCGCCCAGTAAGAGTAGGCCGGCAGCAGCGCCGGATCGGCAGCGAGCGCCGACGGGCTGATCCAGCTCTCAACCGGGGTGCCACCCCACGGAGCCTGGAGAATCGCTACTGGAACCTTGAGCTGCTGGTGAAGATGGCGGGCAAAGAAGTATCCGACTGCCGAGAGAGCGCCGATCGTCTGCGGCGTGACCGCCTGCCAGGCGGCCTTGACGTCTTCCTGCGGTGCATCGGCCACGACGTGCTCGACCTTGTAGAAGCGGATCTGCGGGAAGTTGGCCGCGGCAATCTCGCGCTCGGCGTCATTCGAGGCCTTGACGCTCCACTCCATATTTGACTGGCCGGAGGCGACCCAGACCTCGCCGACGAGGACATCGGCGATGCGGATCGCATTGGCGCCCTGAATGTTCAACTCAAATGGACCACCGGCGGAACCGGGCTTGAGAAAGACCTCCCATCGGCCGAGCCCATCGGCAACCGTCTTCAACTCTTCACCGCGAAAGCGGACGGTGACCGACTCACCGACATTCGCCTTGCCCCAGATTCTGACGGGGCGTTCACGCTGCAGAACCATGCCATCGGCAAAGATCGACGAGAGGCGCACATCGGCCAGACTGTCGACCGTCAGGGTCAACAGCAGCACCAGCAAAAGCATTATGGATCGTTTCATTAATTTTGGTCTCCTTTTTAGGATGGTAATTTAGAAGTTGAAAATTGGGTCAATTGGGTCACGTGGGTCACGTGGGACAAGTGAGACAAGTGAGACATATGGGACAAGTGGGACAAGTGAGACACGTGGGACAAGTGAGACACGTGGGACATATGGGACAAGTGGGACATATGGGACATTTGCGATCATTGGGATGAGTAAACTCTCGATGAGGTTCTGACCATCACGATTTCTCACCGAAAGCGGATCGAGTAGAGTTCAGCATCCTTCATCACGAAGCGCAGCCGGACGGTCCGCCCGGCAAGCGCGGCGAGATCGGCCCCCTTATTCCACGAGACTTCGCGGGCGATCTCATTGCCGATCTGCTCGACGCTCTCACTGAGTGAGTACCCGGGCAGCCGCCTGCCGGTTTCATCCAGGATCTCGACGCGGATACTGCCAGCCGCCGAGGTGGCAAAGTTGATCACCAACCGTTCTCCGGTGAACCGGAGCGGCCTGGTCTGCAGCTCTCCGCCGCGCCAGGGCGCGCGCACGGCGACCAGGCCATCGGTGCGCAAGCGGTAACGGTGGAGCCGGTGGGTTGGCTGACCGTAGCTCTTCTGCACATAGAAAGACATCTCTCCCGAGCTGGTCGGGACAATGTTGAGCGCCGGGTAGTTGGTCCGTGAAGTCCAGTTCTCGATCCCCAGTTCGGGCTTGATCAATGCTTCCGGGAAGAGTCGGTCATAGCGATCTCCGCCTCGGGTGGTGATCAGCACACTGTCGGAGAGGTCCTTGAAGTAGCCGGGGTTGACGCCAATCGAGCTGGCCTGCTCGGCGGTCAGCACCTGGCGGCCCGGCATGAAGCGCGCGGCGATGCCGAGATAGATCTGGGGCGCCCGGAAGTAGGGATGGGTCTGGTTGGTATAGAGATGCTCGAGCGGACCATCGCCATAAGCCATATCGACCGGCGCGGTCCAGTTGATGAAGTCGGTCGAAGTGGTCCGGGCGATGCGCCGAATCCGGTCGCGAAAGACCCGGAAGTAGGAGATATAACGTTGTTCGCTCTCCGACCAGAAGGCGACATTCTGGGAGTCGAAGTCACCAGCGGTGATGACCGGACGATCGACCAGCTTGCGCCAGCGGCGCCCATCAGCGGAGACAAAGGCGTAGAGACCGGTCTTCTTCGTTCCGGCGAGAGCCTTGAAGCGCTGCTCGGGATCGACCCCGGCGCGGCGGTCGAGCAGCGGACTGAAGTTGTGCGAGAAGGGCGCCTGATCGGCCAGGATGACGTTGTTGCGCCGGGTGCCATTGACCTCGAAGAGGCCCAGCTCCGGTCGGGTCCAGCTGATCCCGTCGCTTGACTCGGCAAGACAGGTCGTCTCGCTGCTGCTTCCGTCCGGGCGGGCGAGTGGCAGACCGCGGTAGTAGAGGCGGTAGAGTCCGCCATCCTCGATCACCGTAGCATATCCGGCAAACGCCCCTTCCCACGGCTGGTCGAAGCGGAAGACCTCACCGGCGTCGACCGGGTGCTGCAGTTCGAAGGTCACCCCGTCGGCCCGCTCGACGAGGTGGCGATCGACGAAGAGTTCGAGGCGCGAGCCGATTTCGAGCGGCGGCAAAGGGCCGGCAAGCAGCCCGCCCAGCAGCGTCCCGCCGAGCAGAAGAAATAGTGCAGGTAGAATCGCTCTCTTCATCGATGGCCTTCCTGGTCAGCAGAGTCGATCAGGCCAGCAGCTTCTGCTGAACCCGGCCGTGGACATCGGTCAAACGGAAGGCTCGCCCCTGAAACTTGAAGGTCAGCCGCGTGTGATCGAGTCCGAGCAGATGGAGCATGGTCGCGTGGAGGTCGTGGACATCGACCGGATCGGCGACGAT
>JBEAVZ010000483.1:0-4688 GCA_041160645.1 Acidobacteriota bacterium | reverse complement strand
GTAGCAACCCCGCGCCGTCGCCGTCAGCGGATCGGCCGCCAGCCGAACCTCGGAGATCGGAACCGGAAACTCACTCGACTTGAGGATCCCCTCAAACTTCTGCAGGAAACCGCGCGGCTTCGCCGTCCCCCCGGAAAGAACGATCGGTATCGACCGGTCCATCTTCGGCAGGTTGCGGGCCGACTCCAGCTCTTCACGCAACTTGTCGACCAACCGGTTGAGCACCTCTTCGTAATAGATGTGGAGCGCTCCCGAGATCTTGTCCCGCGGACTCCGCGAAAGGTCGAGATTCTGCTCCTTGGCCAGACGCACCTGCGTCACCGGCTCGTCAACCACCTCGGCGACACTGTTATCGATGTAGTCGCCACCGACCGGAATGCTGAAGGTCAACATCGGCACGGAGAGGAACGAGACGCAGACATTGCACATCCCCCCTCCACAACTGATCCCGATCCCGGTGAAGTTCTCGTTCTGCAACTCGGCAAAGACGACGGCCAAACCTTCGTTGACCGCTTTAGCCTCATAACCCATCGATTGGAGAATCCGCTTCAACACCCCTTCGTGGTAAACCAGATTGGCGTCCGCCCCGATCCCCTTGCCCGGCACGCTGAAACAGATCAACTCATTTCTCCGCGCCGCCGGAACGATCGACTCGATGATCGACTGGATGATCTCCTGCCCCATCGGCTCCTGTGGATTGAGCACTCCGTACTGCATCGGCCGCCGCGGGGCAAAGGCCGTCGCAAACTTCTCCGCATCGTTTCCGTAAATGTAGATGAACTTTCCACTCCGGCGATAGAGAACCTTGTTCTGGTTGAGGCTCGCCTCGGTCATCTTCGAATATGGCAACTCGACAAAGGCATTGAGCTGCGAGAGAGACTTGTGGCCATTCGAACCACTCGAGAGGACGATCCGACTCGTTCCGACGTCCAATCCCACCGCCCCATACTCGGTGCTCTCCAACTCGAGCCCGCTGACTCCCGGTCCCCCCATGACCCCGGGCACTTTGATAATCTCTTCCATAGCTCCTCCACTATTCTTTGTGTTCTACCTTGACTGCTGCTCAAATTCCTCACCAGCCTTGCCAGCGAGACTTCGCCCTGGCCTTCAATGCTGCTTCTCGGCTGTACTGAGCTGTGTGTTCTGATCGACCTCGCTGCCGCCCCCCGCCGCGTTCTGTTGCCGCGACCGGTTGAGCTGCGCGTAGTAACGGTCACGCAGCTTCAGGCGCAGGGAGTCCGCCCCGATCCGGGATCGCTCAACCCGCCGCCGAAACTCCTGCTCCGCCGTCACCGCCCCTTCCCAGAGCACATTCTCCAGCTTCTCGAGGGTCTCCTCATCATAGACACAACCATAATCGAGCATGTTCGGCGGCGGGACCTTGTACTTATCTGACAACCCCATCGCCTCAAACGGGAAGTTGCGCACCCAATCATAGTGGTAAGCGACAACCATCCGGTCCGGATTGATCGAGACCAGGCCGTGCGTGGTGCAATTGGCATCTTCGATACTGTAGCGGCTCCGCAGCACATTGGTCAGCGCCCGTCCGGAGACGATCTGGGCCTCGGTCAGGGTCTCGGCAAGTGTGCCGGCCGTGCTCGTCGACTCAAAACAGATCCCGATAAAACTCTCGTTCAAACCAACATAACTGTACCGCTCATCTCCCCAGATCGAGTGTCCGGCGTGGAAGGCGGTGTGGTCATCACGAACAATCCGGTAGATCTCGCCAAATCGGTCGATCACATAATTGTATGATTTGTTGCGACGGACATAATCGAGCAGCCCCTTCGACCGATACTGAATCGACTGATTGTTGGCGGAGACAAAGGGAACAATGTCGCTCTCAGAGGTATGGTAGACAATCCCCACGACTTCCCGACGCAGCGGCCCGGTCATCGTCTCTCCACCACGCGGAATCAGGAAGTATCCGCGCGGACGGTTGTCGGTCTCGTAGCGCTTCAGAATCCGGGCGCCATTGCTGTAGCGCTCATAATCCCCTGTCGCCTCGACCTGCCAGACCTGCTCCGGTTTGTAGCCCGGGAGATACTTTGCCCCGGACTCGGCAAATCCTGCCGCGGGCGTCCCGGCGCTCGCCTGCCCGGCGGTCGTCACGATGATCGGCGCCCGATAGCGCTGGTACTTCTGCGTCAGATAGCTGTTGACTCGCCGCGCCGACCACGAGGCGAGCGAATAGGTGGCGAAGATCATCAATCCGGCCAGCACCACTCCCAGGGCATAGATGGCGTGGCGCGTGCGGTAGAGCTGACAGTAGAGGCTGGCCCAGAATGGAATCGGAACTTCAGTGAGCGCCTTCCGCAGCACCGGCGTCACCTGGTAGGGCCCCATGTTCTGCTGAATCGACCGGTGATACTCGCCGGTCAGGATCAGTTCATCGATCCAGCCGCGGAGCGGACGGGGAATATAGCGGAATGACTGCGCAAGCTGGGAGTGGCGCGTCTCGAGCAGCATGTGCATGTCCTGGAGGAAACGCAGACTGATGTCCGCCCGACTGCTCTTGCTGACCACTTTGATGTAGGGCTCGATCGCCCGGGCACGCAGGGTTGATGGATCAGGGCGCCGACTGTGTTCCCCCCGCTTGACCACGGTACTAGTCATCCGATCAACCATGAATACTGTCTCTGACTTCGATGATGGCAATCCGGCATCAACCCGACGCGGCGCCCTCGACTCCCCAATCGCGCAACTGGTCAGTCGATCCCGGGGCCGGTCAGCCTGACTGGACCGGCCCCGGGATCGGCTGACCACCTAACGCGGGGTGACAATGAAGTCCTGGATCGCTCCCCGGGAACGGAGCTGATTGCCATAACGCGCTCCCTCTTCCCGCGAACCAAACCCGCCAACCTGCACCCGATACCAGGTGCCTTTGCCGGGCAGATCGACCCGGGCGACCCGGGCCGGCAGACTGGAGCCCCGCAGACTCGCCAGCCGCTCATCTGCCTGCCCCTTGTTGTTGAAGGAGGCGACCTGAATCGTCCAGTCGCCATTCTCGGGAATGCTCGCCGCCGCCGGTGAAGCTGGCCGCGGGGAAGCGGACCTCTGGGAAGATTGCGGGGCCGGCTCGGGCACGACCGGCACCGGAACCGCCGGCTCCGGTGTGGCATTGTTGCGGCCAATCACCGGGGGAATATCGACCGGCTGCGATTGTCCACTCTCGGCCGACGGCGCGACCTGCCCAGCCGACAGTGGTGCCGGCTGAACATCTGGCGTCGGGCTGAGGGTCGGGCTGGTCACCGGCGTCACACTCTCCCGCTCACTGATGATCATCCCCTCGGCCTGATCCTGCCGCTTGCTGATCAGATCGCCGAGAAAGAAGTAGGCGCCGCCAATCAGGCCGGCAAAGACCGCCGCCCCAAGCAGGATACGCATCCCGATCCCCTGCCGGGTCGATGGATCGTCCCCCCCCTGATCATCATCAAGATCGGCGCTTTCGGTCAGAACCGGCCAGCCCATCAGGTTCGGATGCATCTCTTCATTGAACTCACGGGTCTCGCGCCCCGCTCGACCACGCGGAGGATCAGGAATCTGCCCAGCCCCCTGATCGTAACCTTGGCTGTCTTCGGACTGCCACGTCTGCCCGAGATACTCCGGGGGGATGGATTCGACCGTCTGGCGTCCCGCGGCCGGATTGTCGGCCGACCTCTCCCGGCCCCCATACTGGGGCGGCTCGAAGAGACCATCCGCATCGAGCGGCGCCGTCTGCGCCCGCACCCGGCCGGCGCTCGGTGGCGTAATCTCGAGGAGATCATCGAAGTCGTCGCCAATCCGCGTCGCATACGCGTCACGCCCTCTTCCTCCCCGCTGCCCCGCGGCCGGAGAATGGGACGGATACTGGTTTGGCGGCTCATCGCCATAGCCGTTTCCATGGCCGGCATACGGCAATGGCGGACCGGATCGTCCCGGACCGGCTTGATTAAATCCGACTGGCGGCTCCTCACGCTGGCTCCGCACATCGATCAACGTCGCACAACGCGCGCAGAAGACCTGTGATGAATTGCACTGATTCTCAAACTGACAGCTCGGACAAATGACTTTCATTCTCTATCCCTACTCCAGATTCTTGCGGCCTGATAAATTCGGATGGCAGTAAACCGAAACTCCCTCTTTGCGCCCTCTTCTCGCCCGTGTCTCAATTGCGCGGAGTTTCGGTGGCGGTACTGGCTGGCCGGTGGGTCGTCAATGCTGCGGACCGACTTGCGATGGCGGACCGGCTTTCTGAGCACGCCGATCTTTGTCTTGATCCTGGCTCGGCGGTCGCGGACGGACTCAACAGCCTTTGACGACGTTTTCACCATCGCGGTTGGCCGTTAAAAATTTTATCCTCGCCGATTCGGCGCCTCAACGGCGACCGTGACCAGGCGGGATGCAGCGTGTGTAGTAGGGGCACCGTACCTGCTCATCAATAAAAATCGATTCTAACGCGACGACCAGATCAGGGCAAGCCGAACCGCCGCCGGCATCGACACGCGCCGCCACCGCCGCGCATCGGAAGCGACCGTACTTTCCGGCCCTCCGCGAATCCCCTTCCCGAACCGTTCACTTTGTAAGATTCTGGCGCCCTGTCTGGTGGGACAAGGACGACCAATTTGATCGATCTAAGAATAAGCCCTATTGGTCCCACCCCTCCCACCTGCCCACTTTTCCCATCAACAAGCCCGGCCCATCAACCC
>JBEAVZ010000452.1:0-12470 GCA_041160645.1 Acidobacteriota bacterium | reverse complement strand
GCGTCATAATTACCAATCCTTATAGTAGGTCTTTCCGTCGAGAGCCATACCGGTAGCTTTGCTGTAGACATCAAAAACGTTCTCGCCTCCCCAGGAGGTCGAATCACGCTCATCCTGGACCGAGCGCATCCCCCATTCGGTCTTTCCGGTAAAGGGATCCTTGGGGATACGCCGCAGGAAACGGATCGTCGAGTCACTCTTGTTGGGAGGGTGGATTCCCTCGACCAGCGTCTCCAGATCCGGCGGATAGCACTCATCGTTGACTTTACGATCGAGCGGTCCGACCTGACCAATCTCGCAGGCGTGCTTGTAGGAGTCGATCGCTTTGCGGATGTCACGGAGATTGCGACGCAGCTCCATCTCACGCTCGCGCTTGATCATATTGCGTGCAATCGGGATGGTCCCGGCAGCGAGGATGGCAATGATCGCCAGGGTGATGATCAACTCGAGGAGCGTAAATCCGGAAGCGTTGGTGGAACTTGATGGAGAGGTATCACGCGGTGCTGGTCCGGGACTGGTGATCACGCCCTGAACCTTCCGTGGCTTCCGCGGTGAGCGTATCCTGTGTGGCTTATAGCTGAACATAGCAACAAATCGGTCTCAAACTGTGGCGCGCGTGGCCGGCGGGGCGGTGATGAGCGAACCGTCTACTTGATCACGGCCACCCGCGAGCCGGTCGCCCTCCACTGGAGGACGCCATTCTTCTCGTCACGGATCGTCGTCTGCTTGGTATCGATCGCGATCTCTGACTGGCCGATCTCGGAGGTTGCAAACTCGATCGTCAGAACTTTCCCCTTGCCCCCCTTGATGACCCCGGGGGAACTATTAAACTGGATCACCAGATTACCATTGAGCATCTTGTAATCGAGCTGGGTCGAGGTACCGAGCAGCTCACCGGCGGAAACTCCGGTCACCTTGAGCTTTGAAGTGTCAAACTTGATGGTCATCCGGGTCAGGTTGGTCGGCTTCTTAGAATCGGCCTCGATGTCGAGTTTGACCGGGTTGCCAACCGTCGCGTTGAGCGTCCGCGGAGCCACCTCGAGCATCAGTCCGATCATCGAGGCAGTGTTGAGCACCATCGGCGGCGGCGGGGCGGACTTCGGATTGAGGCTCGCCATCACCTCGGGAGGGATGACCTCTTCCTTTTTAGGGCGTCTTTTCTCTTCCTGACGGCGCTTCTCGGCCTCAGCCCGGGCCCTGGCGATCGCCCGCTCGACATGCTCCGGACGGCGAACCGTCCTCAGCACTGCTGGCTGAACTGAAGTGGGGGGAAGCTGCGACTGGCCGGCCTCATCACCACCGGCCTCGCCTCCCGCTCCACCGGCCTCGCCACTAGCCTCAGAAGCTCCGGCGCCAGCCTCTCCCGTCGCGTTGACACGTGGTTCACCGGGCTGACCTGACCCACCGACTGTCTCGGCGGGCCGGGCTCCCGGCGACTCTTTTCCCGGCGTACCCCCGGGCCCTCCCGGTCCCGGGTCAGTGCGTGGTAAGGGTGTCTCAGTTGGCGTCACGCCCGGAGCAGACGGAGTCGCCGGGTTGGGCGGTGGCATGCTCACGGGTTCGCGCGCCGACGGCGGAAGCGGCCTCCCGAGATCTCCCCCGCTGCCACCACTGGCCGCCGCGGAGACCGAGTTGGGAACGATCCCGGAACGGGCGATCACCTCATCATTGATCACTCTTGGGCGCGGTCGGGCCTGGGCCGAGTCAGGTGGAGGCGTATTGGCCGCCGGTTGAACGGGCGTCCCCGTTGGTGTCTGAACGACCGGCTGGATCGGCGCCGGCTGGGCCGGACGACCGGTGGCCGGGTTGGCCGGACTGCCCGAAGTCAGCACATTTTGGCTGGCCGGCTGATTGGCAGGAGCCTGTCCGTCCGGAGTCGCCCCCTGCTGCTGGGCAATCATCCGCCGCTCCCGCTCCTCGACCAACTGGGCGCGGAAGACCACATCCTCGACACTCGGAGTGGGCCCCGCCTGGGCCTGACCGGCAAACTTGGCGAGATGATCGTCGCTATTGATCCCCTGCGATCTGACAATATGCGGAGTCACCGTAATGATCAGGTCACTCTGCCGCGAGTCCTGGCGCGGAGTGGTAATGAACCTTCCCAGAATCGGTATCATCCCCAAAATCGGGATCGAGGCGCGGCTGGCGCCATTCGATTCGGTGTTGATCCCCGCCACAACGGCGGTCACTCCGTCCTGGATGCGGGCCGTCGTATTGAGCGCTCGCTGGGTGAACGAAGGGGTCAGATTGGTCGCGTCCGAACCGGAGGAGACAATGTCCGAAGTCTCGAACTTCATCTCGATCTCGACGTACCCCTCGTTGGTGATGATCGGTTTGGCCTCGATGACCAGACCGACGTCGCGATACTGGATGCTGTCGATGCCCGGGAAACCGCCAAAGCCGCCGCCAAAACCGCCCACACCGCCGACGCCGCCAGCTGCGCCGGCTCCGACACCACCAGCGCCCCCGAGGGCGCCTCCACCACCAAATCCCCCAAAGCCAAAGGTCGTTCCGAGCCGGACGGGAACACTCCGCCCCACCTTGGTCTGGTTCTTCCCTCCATCGAGGACGTGAACCTGGGCCCGATTGAGCAGTTTGGCGTCACCACGCGACTGGAGAAGACTGAGCTGGGTCGGGGGGAGACCGATCAGGGTCCCGATGCCCCCGAGGAATGGGGTGAGCGTGTTTCCAACGATCTTGCCCGAGTTGGCCCGGCCAATTCCGCCAAGGTTGTTGAGTGAGGCCGTCGAGCCAAGTGGGAAGTCGAGGGGCTTGCCGGAAGAGTCGAGCCGCGTCTCGGTCACACTGAGCGCGGTCGAGACAATCTGGTTGCCAAGCTGCAACAGTGTGTCGTGGGAGACCTCATAGATCTCGACATCGAGGACGACCTCGTTCTTGTTCTTATCGAGGCTGTCGAGAATATCCTGAACCAGCTGAAGCTCGGTCGCGGTCGCCTTGACGAGGATCACATTGCCGCCCGCATTGTTTGGTTGATCGATCGAAACGATCTGCCGCCCCGCCGGAAGGAGCGAGGTCAGCGCCGTCCGCGCCTGCTGGGAGGTCAGGTTGCCGAGGAAGAACGTCTTGACCATCAACGTCTCAAAACGGGGACGATTGGTCGGGTTATCGGCGTAGACGAGGATGGTCCGGTTGTCGACCTGTTCAAACGAGTACTTATAGATCTTCAGGATAATGTCGAGAGACTTGGCGAGCGTCACATCGTTCAGCTCGATCGAGACCGGTGAGTCTTTGACCGACTCATCAAAGACGACATTGAGGTTGAGCTGACGTCCCAGATTGGAGACGACGCTCTTGAACTTCGTATCCTTGAAGGCGATGTTGGCCGGAATCCGGGGACGCTCCTTGCGGGCAAACTGGATCTCGTTGTTGGTCGGAAAGACGTTGCCAATCTTGTTGGGCAGGCCACCATCGATGCCCCCCTCGCGGTCGGCCTGGAGCTTCTTCATCCGCTCCATCTTCAGGCGGGCGATCTCGTTGGCCTGGTCGTAGCTGTTGGCCTTCAGGTAGGCGGCGTAGGCGCCGCCAAAGTCCTGCTGCTCGGCGAGGGAGTCTCCGGTCTTGACGAACCAGAGTGAGGCCTGTTGAAGTGCCCGCAGGTAGTGGAGCCGGTATTCCGGGTTGTTCGGTTCGGCGGCCACGGCCAGGCTGTAGTGGTGGACGGCCAGATCCCACTGCAGGAGAATCTCATACTTCTGCCCCTCTCGGAAGTTCTTCTTGCCGGAACGGCTGGCCGCCAGGGCCGGCGCCGGCGCGAGGAGAGAGGCTGCCAGAACAAGGGCAACCAGTCGCTTCAGGAAACTAATCTTCATCATATTCAAACCGGTTCATACTCCATTTTGTTGGTGGGGAGTCTCCGCAGCCCCTCTTCCAACTATCTACTCTACCATCACACCTGGTCTGCAATCACACCTGGTCTACAATCACATCTGGTCTGCAATCACATCTGGTCAATCATTATATCCCGTCAATTAGTCTGAGCTATACATCTGGTCAGGCAACTCGTCTGGCCGTGCATTTGGCCACATCGACTCGCCATTCCAATTCTGACCATTCGATCCGGACCGGAAGCCACCCATAAGACGGTTGGGCAAATAGATATTCTACCCTTTGTCGACGATCGATCAAGAGCCTCCAGTGCCTGGCCCCTGCCGGTGAGGATCAAAGGATCCACCGGGCGATCCACCGGGGTATCTCCGCCGGCCACGCTAGTTCATCTCTTCCACGAACGTTACCCGGTTGATTTCGTGCAGGGTAGTCTGCCCCTCAAAGACAAGGCGCAGCGCCGATTCGCGCATACTCCCCAGCCCCTCTTCACGTGCCGCGCGTCGCACCTCCGACCCGGGCTTGCGGGCAATGATCAGCTCGCGAATATTGTCGGACACCTCGAGCAGTTCGTGGATGGCGGTTCTTCCACGGTAGCCGGTCTGATTGCAGGCCTCGCAGCCAACGCTGCGGTAGAAGGCACGCTGCCGGTACCGCTCCGGATTGAGTCCCGCCTCCCGCAACTCCTCATCGGAGGGCTGGTAGAGCGCCTTGCACTGCTGACACAGCAGGCGAACCAGCCGCTGGGCGAGAACACAGTTGAGCGCCGAGACGAAGTTGTACGGCTCGACCCCCATGTTGATGAAACGACCGATCACATCGATCACATTATTGGCGTGGACAGTGGTAAAGACGAGGTGTCCGGTCAGCGCGGAGTTGATGGCAATCTGCGCCGTCTCGAGGTCGCGGATCTCTCCGACCATGATCTTGTCCGGGTCGTGGCGCAGAATGCTGCGCAGACCGCGGGCAAAGGTGAGCCCCTTCTTCTCATTGACCTGGATCTGGGTCACGCCGCGCAACTGGTACTCCACGGGATCCTCGATGGTGATGATCTTGTCCTCGTCGTTGCGAATCTCGTTGAGGGCCGCGTAGAGAGTAGTCGTCTTTCCCGATCCGGTCGGACCAGTCACGAGAACCATCCCATATGGCTCCAGAATGAAGCGGCGGAAGTTGGCAAGGAGCTGCGGATCGAAGCCGACCACCTCGAGCCGCAGATCACTGAACGACTCGTTGATCTGCTCCTTATCGAGAATACGGATCACCGCGTCCTCGCCGTGGACGGAGGGGATGATCGAGACGCGAAAGTCGACCTTGCGCCCCTTGATGCGCATCCGGAAACGGCCATCCTGCGGAACACGCCGCTCGGCGATGTCCAGCTCGGACATGACCTTGATTCGGGAGATGATCGTCTGGTGATACTTGATATCGATCGGGTCACCGGCATCGTAGAGGGCGCCGTCGATCCGGTAGCGCACGACCATGTCCGAATCACGCGTCTCCATATGGATATCGGAGGCCCGCTTCTCGAGGGAGGTGAAGACGATCGTATCGACGAGCTTGATGATCGGCGACATCTCCGAGTCGCCCGAGAGCCGGTCGAGATCGAGGACCTCTTCTCCCTGGTCGGTCTCCTTGACCAGCGCGGCTCGAAAGCCCTCGGTCGCCTCCTGGAGAACTCGCTGTGAGGCATCTCCTTTGCGGAGGACATTCTCGATCGCCCCGCTTGTCGCCACCTCCACCTTCAATGGCGCCTTCAGCTGGGCCTTCATCTCATCGAGCAGGAGAAGGTCGGAGGGATCGGCCATGGCGATGACCATGTAGCCATCCTCACGGCGCAAGGGGACAAACTTGTGGCGGAGCATCAGGTCGATCGGCAGGGACTGGATCATGGCATAGTCGATCGGAGCCTTCTCCAGATCGACAAAGGCCAGGCGATACCGGTCAGCCAGTCGCTCGGCGCTCTCGCGTTCTGCCGCCTGTTCCAGATGTTCTGTTGCTGCTGCCATCGCTGCTTCACTCTCCAGGGATCAGGGATCGTTGAGGCTGGCGGACCAGTGATGTCTGACGGCCCCGAGTTCAGTCGGTCTGGTCAGGATCTGGCCCTGGCCGACCGCGGCCAGGTTGCCTCAAATGATCTCATTAACACAAGTTTGAGGAGACTGTGTCTCCAGTCTAACCGGCCGCCCCACTAACCATCTGCAAGAGGGGGAGATAGATGGCGAGGAGGATCGTAATGACCACTCCACCCATGGTGATCAGGATCGCCGGTTCAATGAAGGTGGTCAGCTGGCCCAGCTTCACCTCCGTCTCGGCATCATAGAAGCCAGCCACCTCATCGAGCATCTCGCGCAACGAACCGGAACGCTCACCAACGCCGATCATGTCGACTGCCAGCGGCGGAACCCAGCCAGCCCCGTCGAGACTCTCCGTGAATGGTTTCCCCTCGCGGATCTTCGGGAGGGCCGGTTCCGTGTTCCGCAGCAGCTCCCGATTCGAGACCGAGGCGAGGGCAATCTGAAACGACTCGACGAGGGTAATCCCGCCGGCGAGCAGGGTTGCCAGACTGCGCGCCAGCTGCGCGGTCGTCATCTGCCGCACGAGGTCGCCAACGATCGGGAGCTTCAGAATCCACCGGTCCATGGTTCGCCGCCCCTTCTCGGTCCGCCGCCACGCGGTGACGCCAAAAACGGCCCCGGCGACGGCCGGCGCCAGCCAGAAGATGTTCGAACGCATCCCGCTCGAGATGCTGACCACAAACGTGGTGATCCCGGGCAACTCGGCCCCCATGTTCTCATAGAGCGAGGTGAACTGCGGAATGACGAAGGTCGTCAGCACGCCGATGAGGATGAACGCGGCACAGAGAAGAATGGTCGGATAGGTTAGCGCCCCGCGAATCTTGCGGCGCAACTGGGCAATCGCCTTGGTGTACTCAACATAACGCCGCAGCACGTCGTCAAGGTTGCCGGAACGCTCTCCGGCCAGAATCGAAGCGGTGTAGATGCGCGGGAAGGTCTCTCCCTGCGCGGCCAGCGCGTCCGAGAGCGCACTTCCGGAACGGATGCGCGACTCGACATCGGCGAGGACCAGCCGCAGCTTGGGGTTGGGTGAGCGCTGCCGGAGCATCTGGATCGACTGCAGAACCGGCAGGCCAGCGTGGATGAGCGCCGCCAGCTGCTGGTTGAAGAGCAGGAAGTCGTCCATCTTGATCTTGACCGAACGGCCCCCCCGGCTCATCCCCCAGAGCCCGGCGCCACCTCCCTGCGCTTCGATCGCGAAGATTCGGTAGCCCTCCTGTATGAGCCGCTGTCGCAGATCCTGCTCGGAGCTTCCCTCGATCGTCCGCACGACGACCTCCCCGCCTGGTGTTCCTAGTCTGCAAGAAAATTCGGCCATGAATTTAATCTAGTCGTTTCTTATATTTAATCAATTGTCTCAGTGGCCTCAGTTGCCTCAGCTGTCTAATTCTATGATCTGATGTCCAACCGATGACCTGGTGACCAACCGATGACCTGGTGACCAACCTGCATCCAATGCCTTCATTTTGCCTTCATATCTCTTTCATATGAAGTGCTTGCATCTCGGGCCCATTGGGATATCCCGCCGATCGGGCTGTCCAGCGCGGTGATTTGGAACCTGTTGCCTCTTCCCTTTCTGCTCAGCGGCGGGATGAGTCGACGATCCCAGTCACCCTCAGATACCTGCGGGCAGAGAAAGACTCTGTTTACACGCCCGAAGGCACCCAGAGTTTCATTATTTCTTCATTTTTTTTGATTGCCACACCAAAGTCGGGGAATCTCAACGTGGAGTTTCACAACTGTAGTGAATATACAACATTTGTGCGGCAGTGGGCAGAGATGCGTGAAATTAATCGACAAGCCGATGGCGGGGGCACCATCTGCGTGTCGGGATCGCGGTTCGAGAGAACGGGGCTGGTCAACTATGAACTGGAGCAGGCAGGCTGGATGACCAGCCTGCCTGCTCTGAACGCCACTCCTAGATGCTGCTCCCGGTCGGCGTGGGCAGATAGTTTGAAGGGCCGCAGTCGGGCTGAATCACCGGGATAGTGATTGAGAAGCCCTGGGCAAATGAGGTCATGTGGCGCAGATTACGCCCGCCATTGAAGGCGCCCATCCGGGTGGCCGATGAACCCAGCAGCGGGGCGCCATCGAGAACCTTGGTGCCTCCCGTCACGTTGGAGACGACAGTCAGTGAGCCAACCGCGTAGAAGCGGGCCCAGCCGGTCCTTCCCGGCGGGACGACAATGCTCAGGTTGGGAGCGGTGCGGACTGAACTGATGCGCTGCTTGTCAGAAGCGATATAGCAGTTGAGCGCCAACTGACCGGAGAAGCTGTTCTCCTGGTCGTCAAAGATGAGAAAGAAGAGGGTACCGGCAAACGACCCCTGGGCCTGCAGGAGGCTCGAGAGCGGACTGTAGAGGTACATCCGGGTATCACCAATCGAAGTCCCCGGCGCCGAGGTCTGGCTCGGAAAGCTGTCGATCATGAGGGCCTGGGGGAGGTAGTCGTACTGGGTCCCATTGAAGAAGAGGGTCGAGCTGATGCTGTCCGAATTGACCGGTGAGGACGCATTGACCGCATCGAGCCGGGCGGCGGCGATCGCCGCCATACCAAAGCGGTGCCCCGTCGGCGTCACGGAGTACTCTTCCCCAGCGAGGTAGTTGAAGCTGGTCGGCTTGCCATCCGAGTCGACCGCCACCGCGACGAGGTAGCCGGCCGTGTCCGGATCGACATCCGAAAGGACGAAGGTGGTGGTCTGATTGCGCGTCAGGCAGATAAAGAAGTCGGCCGTCAGGCAGGTCGTCGTGTCGACCAAAAAGATATGAACCGCGATGTCCTGAAGCGGATTGGCGTTGGTCAGACTGATTCTGGTGTTGATGGTCGAGCTGAGCGAGTCGCTCACGTAATAATTGTAGAAGAGAACGCTTCCCAGCTTCATGTCGCTAACCACCTCTCCCGGGGTGAGGCTCGCCCGGCGCAGCGCATCACTGTTACCGGGCAGACCGGGCAGATTGGGATCGCCTCCCGCATTGCGGGCCCCGATGTTTGTCAGGTTGCCGGGCTGAGGAGTGGTCTTCGACTGGGCATTGACCTTGGATTGGGCAGCCATCGCAACCACCAGGGAGACGAAGAGGATCGCCAGTCCGCGGTGGAGGTTCTGCAGATGACTGATGGCCGGCGATGTCCGTATGTCAGCCTTGTTAACGTTATCTAAGTTAACGTTATCTAAACCCTTGTTAACTACAGCGTTAACTACAGCCATCTTCTGGCCAATGTGTGCGGTTCGCATTCTGAGCTCTCCCAATCCTCACGAGAACAACGATGGGGGCAACAGGCTGTTCCAGGTTCGTGGGATTCGATACGTCAGTAATCAGTAAGTTGGCGTTCCGGCCAGCGCCGGATATTTCACAACTAATTTTATTAGAATTGTCAATCTTGCCAATCTTCCCGCCCTGACCATTTAAAAATGGATCTGTTGATGAGGAAGACTGGGCTGTGCCATCGTGGGCAACTAAGGCTACATGCGGAGAATTGTGCCTGACGGCCAATTAACTGACGGCCAATTAACTGACGGCCAATTAACTGACGGCTAATTAACTGACAGCCAATTAACTGACAGCCAATTCACTGACAGCCAATTCACTAACGATCAATTAACTGACGATCAATTAGCCTGAAAGTCAATCAGGATTGACGTCGCCAGGCATCACTGACCTGGTCCGGACAGACTACTCCGCAGCCTCGTGCATTCTATCCCCCTCAGCTGGTTGAGTCAACAATATTCAACCCCAACCAACCGGCCCGACCAACCGGCGCGATGTCTCGCACGCGACCGCTTGATCGGGATCCAGGGCAGCTGATGGTGGCGGTCGATCAGGGAGAGACTATGCGGTTGCGGGACGGCCCCTCCCCGACCCTGTCACCTGTCAGGTCAGGCCAGCGGGCAGCCTGTGAACCAATCGACTGGCGGTAATCGTCACGTGATGCAGGATTTTTTCTAAGCGGGCAGGCCGGCGCTGCCGGGTTAAAGTTCGAGTGACTTTAAACTAGCGAAACTTGGCGCTGCGTGATAGTCTACAACACTGTGTTGTGTGTAGCAGTTCGGCGCTCGGCAGCAAGCCTCCAGGCCGTCCTGGAGAGTGCGGTCGGCGAAGGGCGGTTCGAGACCGGCAACGACCATTAGTGGTAATAGTGTCGGGTGGCAGTGCACGGGCAACCGGTCGACCAAGTGTTATCTCGGCAGAAGCCCGCCGCCTGACTTGAGAGACGGAGTTCCCCGCACTAAAATTTAGCTGGTCAGTGGAGATGGCGAGCGTTGCGAAATGGTTCCGGCTTTCCGGGCAGCCAGACCAGTTGGTGGCCAGTTTTGTGGATCGTGTTCGCCCCTGGTCACGGAGCAAGTCCCGGCGGCTCGTCCGCGCGTTGGTGGCTGACTTTAACAGGTAGCTTTGTGGATCGGTCAGCGAGTCAGTGGCCTGTTCCGGCAACCGCCGGGTCGGCAAGTCCGGTAGCCGCCACGCTGGTCTGACGATCGGTCACTCTGACGAATATGGCGCAACTCGAGAGAACAACCGGTGACCCGACCTTCGCCGCCCGCGGCAGCGGAAGGATCACCAGCCTGACGGCCGCGCCCGGATTGTGCCTGGTGCTGCTTGGCAGTAACGGGGTCGAGGGTGAGCGCTATCTGACCCGGGTCACGCGAACACTTATCGGGCGCTCCGCGGACTGTGACCTGGTGCTGCGCGGTGAGACCGTCTCGCGGGTGCATGCGGTGATCCGCCGGGAGTCCAATGGTTTTCTGATCGAGGATCGCAGTCGAAACGGGACCTGGGTGAACGGAATCAGGGTCAGGGAGCGGCTGCTCCGGGATGGAGATCAGGTGCGGATCGGCCCCTACTTCCTGCAGGTTGAGCTCGAGCCGGCCCGCTCGACCAACCTCTATCCCCAACGCGATACCGGCTCATCATCCCTTCCCGAGCCCCCAACTCCCCCGCAGTTATTTGTGCGCGGGCTCGAGGAGGGGGTCACCTTCAGCCTGACGGGGACAGAAGTCACTATCGGCCGTCGGCCCGGAAATGATATCCTGCTCGAAGGTGAGAAGATCTCGCGGGATCACGCGGTGATCCGGCGCGAGGGGCGCCGTTTCAGGCTCGTCGATCTGGGGAGTGCCAACGGGACTCACCTCAATGGCCAGCGGATCGAGAGGGTTGAGCTTTCGAACGGTGACCGGATCAAAATTGGCAATTATGACTGTCAGGTCAGCTTCCGCAGTGATGACTGCCTGCTCCATTTCCGGAAGCTCTCACAGTAGTGGTGGAGTACAACCGTGGCAGGCGCAGCCTCGGCCGGGAGAATGTCGACGTGACGTCCCAGGTCGAAATGCTGATGTCGCAGCATTGATAGCATTGATAGCATTGATAGCATTGATGAAGATTTGTCAGGACTGATCAATCGGAAACATTAAGGTAGAGATCCCTCGGGGAGACTATGCTCGGACGCACAATTGGGAACTATGAAGTAATCAGCCAGTTTGGCGAAGGTGGGATGGGTGAGCTCTATCTCGGTCGTCACACTCGCCTTGCCCGTGAAGTGGTGATCAAGACCATCCGGACTGAGGACTTCAACCCACGTCAAATCGAGCACCTCCGAGAGCGGCTTGAACGCGAAGCCATGATCCAGTCACAGCTTGATCATCCGAACATCGTCCGGGTCTACGACTTCATTGCCGTCGGCGAGAAGACCTGTATTGTCATGGAGCACGTGCCGGGCCGCGACCTGCGAAAGATGATCCTCCACGAGACGGGGCCAATTCCCGCCCGGAGAGCGATCCACCTCTTCAAGCAGATCCTCGAAGCAATCAACTATGCCCACAACTTCAACTACGTCGACAAGTCAGGGGAGCGCCACCGGGGGATCATCCACCGCGATCTGAAACCAGCCAACATTCTGGTCACGCCTGAGGATCTGGTCAAGGTGACCGACTTTGGGATCGTCAAGATGCGCGGCGTGAAGGGTGGGACCCAGATGGGGTTCAACCCGGGCACCCCCGAGTACATGAGTCCGGAGCAAGCGCGCGGGAAAGATCTTGACCACCGGTCCGACATCTACTCGCTCGGGATCGTCCTGTATGAGATGCTGACCGGGCGGGTCCCCTTTGATGCTGATGGTTCGGGCACTTCAGACTACGAGATTCGGCGGGGCCACATCGAGCTTCCGGTCCCGCGCCTCTCCAAATTCATGCCCGGCATTCCCCAGGCGCTCGAGTTGATCGTCTTCAAGGCGCTCGAGAAGGATCCGGATCATCGATTTCAGACGGCAAGCCAATTCCTGGATACCGTCATTCAGTTCGAATCGACCGGCGTGGTTGAAGTGAGCCATCCCACGGGGCCACGGAAGACGGTGTTGCAACCGCCGTCGCCCTCTCCAGTGGCTGAAGATTCCGGTCGCGGGGGGAGCGATGCCGATACAGTTATCAGCGCCCCGGAAGGTGGTGCAACAGGCAAACTCGAGCCACCGTCGAGACCAGAGCCATCTCCGGTTCCCCCAACCGAGCCGCTACCCCCCCCGGACGGTCAATGGCAGCCCGGTCGTCCCCTGCTCCTGATTGCG
>JBEAVZ010000446.1:0-10138 GCA_041160645.1 Acidobacteriota bacterium | reverse complement strand
GACGATGCTCTCCATCATCTCGCGGGGCCATTCGAATTCGTGGTAGACATCAGCAAAGAAGGCGACATCGATCGACCCCGGGGGGAGATTGACGTCCCGGGCGGTGCTCCTGACTCCGCGCACGTTGGAGATCTTCAGCTCCCGCTTGCGCCGTTCGATGATCTCGAGCATCTCCGGTTGCAGATCGACGGCGAGCACCTCACCGGCGGTCACGACCTTTGCAAAACGAAAACTGAAGTATCCGGTTCCGGCACCGATATCGGCGATCACATCACCCGGGCGGAGGGCCATGCGGGCGACGACCTCATCGGGACGCTCCTCCTCGATCCGCTCCGGGCGCTCGAGCCAGTCGGCGCCCTGATAGCCCATGACACGGGCGACCTCGCGACCGAGATAGAACTTGCCGATCCCGTTCGGGTCGTGGTTGCGCCGCGTCTCGTAATGGCTGGGCAGCGGCTCGGCCGGAGCGACCGGCTGCGGCTGCTGGCAATTGAAGAAGAGGAGCAGCGGAAGCAGTAGAACAGTCAGTCTGATCGATGGCATGTATTTTCTCTCCCCGGCCTCCCCTGACCTCAGAGATGGCGCTTGAGCGTCTCGATGCTGGTCTCGACCGCCTGGTCATAGTCGGCACCACTGATCAACCCCGAGCCCATGTCGTTGATGAACTTCAGGTCTTCCGCGGTGACGGTCATATCGCTCTCGCGCTTCTCGCTCATCAGAGCAATGGGGGTCCGGTCGAGGGTCAGGACAAACTCAGCGGTCAGATGGCCCTCGTAGCCTATCTCGCGCAAGGCTCCGACGATGCGGGCCCAGTCGAAGTGGCCCTTCCCCGCCGGGCGGCGGTTGTTATCGGCGACGTGGAAGTCGACCAGCTTCGAGCCGACATTGCGGATCGCCTGGATGGGATCGGCCTCCTCGATGTTGATGTGGAAGGCATCGAGGACCACGCCAAGGTTGTTACCGACCTCTTCACAGAGCAGCAGCGCCTGGTCATGCCGGTTGATGAAATAGGTCTCGAAGCGGTTGAGCGGCTCGATACCGGGGACAATGCCCAGCTCCCCAGCATACTCCGTGACCTCCTTCAACCCGGCGACGGCCCAGGCCCATTCCTGGGCAATCGAAGCGAGCGGACGGGTCTTGCCAACCGTCGAGGGAACGATGCAGAAGATCCGGCCACCGAGCCGCTTTGTCATGTCGAGGCTGTCCTTGATGTACTGGACGCTCTCACGGCGAATCCCGGCATCGGGATGGACGAGGTCACGCCCCTCGAACATCATCGTCACACTCCCCCAGCACTCAAGCTGATATTGATCCATCAGTCGGCGTACCTCGTCAGTATCGTAGCGGGTCGGCTCACCACTGATCTCGATTCCGTCATAGCCAAAGCGGTGCAGCCGCTCGAGGGTCACTTCGATCGGCTCCGGACGCATCCAGTTGTGCATGGAGTGTTTCATTCTTCGCCTCCCGGGAGAGATGTCACCAAAATGTCGGTTCGTGATTGAGATACTCAAGTCAGAAGATCGCATATTACGCGCTCTGACCGATGAATACAAACCGCGCCAATCGAACGGGCAGGGCTTTTGCGCCAATCCTTGGGACAATAAGTTGTCTCATGCTACAATGCGCGATTCAGTCTGATGGCATGCTCGGAGACCAGTAGTTTATGATTCAAACGATTCGTGGAACAAGAGATATCCTGCCGGAGGACATTCCGCTCTGGCACCGTATCGAGGATGTGGCGCGCGAGGCCTTCCGCCGCTACGGTTTTCAGGAGATCCGGACGCCGATCATCGAAAAGACCGACCTCTTCGCCCGCGGCGTTGGCGAGTCGACGGACATCGTCAACAAAGAGATGTACACCTTCGTCGACCGGGCGCGCGAGGATCGCGAGGGTGAGTCGATCACCCTGCGCCCGGAGAATACGGCATCGGTAGTTCGCGCCTACCTGCAGCACAAGATGTTCGCCGACCGGTCGCCGGGCGAGTTGACGCGACTCTACTATGTCGGCCCGATGTTCCGGCGCGAACGGCCCCAGGCTGGGCGCTACCGTCAGTTCTACCAGATCGGCGCCGAGGTGATGGGTGACAGTGACGATCCGGCGATCGAGGCCGAGGTGATCGAGATGCTCGACTGGTTTCTCCGCGAGCTGGGGATCACCGAGACGACGCTCCTCGTCAATTCGGTCGGTGATGCCACCCTCCGTGAAGAGTACCTGGCGACGCTGCGCACAGCGATCGAGCCGGACCTCTCACGTTACTGCGCGGACTGTCATCACCGGTACGAGACCAACGCGCTGCGCGTCTTTGACTGCAAGAATCCGGACTGCCGCCCACTGATCAGCGGGTTGCCAACGATCACCGCGTCGCTCGATGCCGCCTCACGCGAGCACTTTGAGCAGTTCAGGGCCCATCTCGACGCGCGTGGCATCGCCTACACGGTGCAGCCTGAGATGGTCCGCGGGCTTGACTACTACACCCGCACCGCCTTCGAGATCGTCGGAAACACTGGTCTTGGCGCCCAGAACACAATCGTTGGCGGCGGGCGCTATGATGGACTGGCCGAGACCCTTGGCGGACCGCCGACGAAGGGCTTTGGCTTCGCCTTCGGCCTTGACCGGATGGTCATGGCCCTGCCAGAGAGTGTCGCCAAAGAGCTGCGGGTCGCCGGCGCACCAGAGATCTTCATCGTCAGCCTTGGCGAAACGGCCCGCCAGCACGGCTACCACGTGGCGCGCCAGCTGCGGGCGGCGGGCCTGTCGGTCCTGATCGACTTTGCTGACCGCAAAATGAAGAAGGCAATGGCGCTGGCCGACAAGTCGCGCGCCCGCCACGCCCTGATCATTGGCGAGAACGAGGTCAACGAACGCCGCTACGCCCTGAAGAACCTGACGAGCGGTGAGCAGGAGTCGCTCACCGTCGCTGATATCATTGCTAAACTCAATCGAAACTGACTGGATCTTTAATCATGCTCGATCATTTGGGAACAACAAAAAGGACGCATCATTGCGGCGCACTCCGCCGGGAACACGTAGGACAGACCGTCACGCTGATGGGATGGGTCAACAGCTACCGCGATCACGGTTCGGTCCTCTTTCTGCACCTCCGCGATCGGGAGGGGATCACGCAGATCGTCTTCGATCAGCAGTATGACACGGGGCTGCTCGAGCGGGCGCAGGCGGTGCGCAGCGAGTTCGTCCTGTC
Source organism: Acidobacteriota bacterium (assembly GCA_041160645.1). GTDB lineage: Bacteria > Acidobacteriota > Blastocatellia > RBC074 > RBC074 > CAIOZW01. The sequence goes on along the minus strand of JBEAVZ010000446.1, from coordinate 6,938 downwards.
AATCACCGGCCGCTGCATCCTCCGCGATGAGAAGAATTTCAATCCGGTCATGGCGACCGGTGAGATCGAGGTGATCGCCGAAGAGATGAAGGTTCTCAACGATGCGCAGACACCGCCATTTGAGATCGACAACTGCCGGGCGGCCGAGGATCTGCGGCTGAAGTACCGCTATCTCGACCTGCGGCGGCCCGAGATCCAGGCCAACTTCCGGCTGCGCCACCGGCTCGCCCTGGCCGCGCGCCGGGTGCTCGACGAGCAGGGATTCTACGAGATCGAGACGCCCATTCTGACCAAGTCGACCCCGGAAGGGGCCCGCGACTACCTGGTGCCGGCACGCACGGCGCCTGGCAAGTTCTTTGCCCTGCCCCAGTCGCCACAGCTCTTCAAGCAGCTCCTGATGATCTCGGGCTATGACAAGTACTTCCAGATCGCGCGCTGCTTCCGCGACGAGGATCTGCGGGCGGATCGCCAGCCCGAGTTCACCCAGATCGATATCGAGCGGAGTTTCGTCCAGCCGGAAGATATCTTCAGCACGATCGAGCCGCTGGTCTGTGAGTTCTTCCGTATCGCCGGGCTCGAGCCTCCCGCGACGCCCTTCCTGCGCATGTCCTACCACGAGGCGATGAACCGCTTCGGGATCGACAAGCCAGATCTCCGCTTTGGCCTCGAGTTCATCGATCTGAGCGAGCACTTTGCGACGAGCAACTTCACCGTCTTCGCCGATGTCGTGAAGAAGGGCGGGGCGATCAAGTCGATCGTTGTTCCCGGGGCCGCCTCCTGGTCGCGCAAGCAGTATGACGAGATCATCGAGCACGCCCGCATCTACGGCGCCGGCGGACTCGCCTACATCCAGGTTCTCGAGGGTGAGAGCAAGTCGGCCCTCACCAAGTTCCTGGGAGCCGACGGCATTGCCGCAGTGATCGCCGCTACCGGAGCCAAGGTTGGCGACGCGATTCTGATGATCGGTGGTCGGTGGGATGTCGCCTGCACGGCGATGGGCCAGGTGCGGCTCGAGGTTGGGCGGCGCGAAAAGCTGATCTGCGAGGATGAGAACCGCCTGCTCTGGGTGGTTGACTTCCCGATGTTCGAGTACCACGACGAAGACAAGCGGTGGTACGCGATGCACCATCCGTTCACCTCGCCGATCGACGAAGATATCGAGAAGCTCGAAGGCGATGATCTCGGCGGAGTCCGCGCCAAGGCCTACGACCTGGTCTTCAACGGCAATGAGCTTGGCGGAGGCTCGATTCGAATTCACCGCGCCGATGTCCAGGCACGCATCTTCCAGGCGCTTGGTCTGACTCCGGAGGAGGCGCGGGAGAAGTTCGGCTTCTTCCTCGACGCGCTCAGCTACGGCACTCCGCCGCACGGCGGAATCGCGCTCGGCCTCGACCGGATCGTCATGATCTTCGCCCGGGCCAAGTCGCTCCGTGACGTGATCGCCTTCCCGAAGGTGGCCAGCGGATCCGACCTGATGACCGACAGCCCGAGCGGGGTCAGTCCGGCCCAGCTGGCCGAACTGAAGATCAAGACGCTCGGTTGACCGCTATGAATAAGATCCGTGTCCTGCCCGACAGCCTGGCCAACAAGATCGCCGCTGGCGAAGTGGTTGAGCGACCGGCGTCGATCGTCAAAGAGCTGCTCGAGAACTCGATCGACGCTGGCGCGACACGGATCGAGGTGACGATCGAGGCCGGCGGGCGGCGATTGATCCGGATCAGCGACAACGGTGAGGGGATGTCGCGCGAGGACGCCCTGCTCGCCTTCGAGCGGCACGCGACCAGCAAGATCAGTTCCGCGGAGGATCTCGAATCGATCAACACTCTCGGGTTCCGGGGCGAGGCTCTCGCGTCGATCGCCTCGGTCGCCAAGGTTCGTCTCCGCACCCAGACGGCCACGGATCTGGTTGGAACAGAGATCGAGATCTCTGGTGGCCGGGTCCTCGCCATTCGGGACACCGCGTTTAGCCCCGGCGCCGAGTTTGAGATCCGGGACCTCTTCTTCAATGTCCCCGCCCGACGGAAATTCCTGAAGACCGATGCGACTGAAAGCTACCACATCGCCAATCTGGTCACCCATTACGCGCTCTCCAATCCGGCCCTCTCCTTCACCCTCACCAACAATGGGCGGGAGAGCATCCGGGTCACGCCGGCGGCTGACCTGCGCGAGCGGGCCTACCAGCTCTTTGGACCGGACTTTATTGGCGATCTGATCGAGGTCTCACTGGAGAGTGGAGAGATGCGGGTGCGGGGCTTCGTCTCTTCCCCGTCGACGCCGCGCACCAACCGGGACAGCCAGTACTTCTTCATCAATGGACGCTACGTGCGGGACAAGGTGATCGGCCGGGCCCTCTCCGAGGCCTACCGGGCGATGATGCCCGCGGGGGCCTACCCGACGGCGATGCTCTTCGTCGAGCTTCCACCGCACGAGGTCGACGTCAATGTCCACCCGGCGAAGACCGAGGTCCGTTTTGTGCGCAGCACGATCGTCTTCGACCTTGTTCGTGAGGCGACGCGCGGGGCGCTTGGCCAGACCCGCGCCGCGGCCACGCCGTTCGAGGGGCGCCGCTCGGAATCGCTGATCAACGACCTTCAGGCCCCTGGCCTCTCCCCGGTCGAGTGGCGGCCAATGAAGAACCGGGGCCCGGCTGGGCCAGCTGGTGATGACGAGGAGCCCTTTCAGGTGCACATCCCGGCGCTGCCGGTTCCCTCAACCTCGTCCGTCGATCGCGGCCGGGTCGGCGAACCGGACGCGCCCCTCGCCGGCCCACAGCAGTTGAAGATCGAATCGGACGCGACGAGAACCGTCTCCCCCGCGCCGATGCTAAACAGCCTGGAACCAGTGGCCCGCCCAGCCCAGGTCAGCAATCGGCTCGGCTGTCTCGGGACGCGCGGGGCGGAGAGCAGTGCCTCCCAACTCAAGCCGGCGCAGAACCTGACGCTGATCGCCGATGAGATCAACCCGCTCGGCCAGCTCCACAACAGTTTCATCATTGCCGCCGATCGGTCTGGTCTGCTCCTGATCGATCAGCACGTCGCTCACGAACGAATCCTCTTCGAGCACCACTGGGAGGCCCTGCGCCGCCGGCAGATCGAGGTCCAGCGCATGCTCATCCCCGAGACGGTCGACCTGACTCCGGCCCAGAGCGGCGCCTTCGACCAGCTCCTGCCGCAGCTCGAGGAGAATGGCTTCGAGATCGCGCTCCTCTCCGGTCGAACCATCGCCATCAAGGCGGTGCCGGCCTTGCTCACCCCCGGCACCGCCCGCTCCCTGCTGCTCGAGCTGCTCGAAGCGATCGAGGTCGAGCGGCGCGGTCTCTCAATGGATGAACTGCGGGCAGAAATCGCCGCTAGTCTCGCCTGTCGGGCCGCGATCAAGATCAATATGCCGCTCGCTGCCGAGAAGATGCGCTGGCTGATCGACCAGCTTCTGACGATGCAGAATCCAGCGACCTGCCCCCACGGCCGGCCCATCATCCTCCGTATCACCGCCCGCGAGATCGAGAAGGGCTTCCAGCGCTCCTGATCATCTCCGGCGCAGATACTGCCAGAGCCCGATCGCGACGACGAGCGCGACGATGCCGGTGACAACCACGCTGTAGAGCTGGAGGTAGCTGGCCACCTTCTGCCAGTTGCTCGCAAAGATCTCGCCAAGCATGAGCAGCAGAGTGTTCCAGGCCGCCGCGCTGAGGGCCGAGAGGAGCGTCGTTTTGGCCAGACTCATCCGCGACATCCCCGCAAAGAATGAGACGATCGCCCGTGTACCGGCCAGGAAGCGGTTGGCGACAATCACGCCGTAACCGAACCGGCGGAAGAGGCCCTCGACCTTCTGGATCGCTCCGGTCGGTAGGTAGCGGCCGACCCGGCCTCCGACAATATGGCCCTCAAAGTACCTACCCAGCAGATAGGCGGTCATGAATCCGGTCGTGCTGCCAATCGTCGCCGCCGCCAGCGCCTGCGAAAAGTCGACGGTGCCAAAGCCGATCATCGTCCCGGCAAAGACGAGGAGCATGTCGCTCGGCGCAGGCGGAAAAATATTCTCGATATAGGCAATGAGAAACATCAGCAACAGCACCCCCCACGGCGGCGCCTGCTGCAACCAGACGATTCCCTGCTCCATCATCCCGACCACCTGCGCTGTCATACTGCTATCACTTCTCCAGTTTCAAGATCCAACGATTTATTGCCCCGCGGCTCGACTCGGGCGACGTTGCCGCAAGCTCGCCAGCAGCTCTCCGAGCAGATCCTCCAGACCGAGGCGGGCAAAATCCTGTTCGGCATTCAGCCAGAATTCATCCAGCGCCCCGGCCCCACCACGCTCGTACTCGAGGGCCTGCACCAGCAGATCGAGCTTGTCGGCAGCCTTGACCAGCCGCGCCTCGAGCGTCTGGCGCTCCTCATACTCCAGCCAGAGCGCCTGCCATTCCGCACCGAGGCTCCCGAGCGGCCCCAGCATCTCCTGAGCCACCCCTTCCTCCGCACGGCGCAAAGTCCCGGGTTCGAAGTAGGATTTGATCGTGCTTGGCAGATCACCAATCCGCGCTTCGGTGAGGTCGTGGAGCAGGGCCATTCGCAGTGTCCGCTCGACATCGACCGCCGTCCCCTTCCGGCGCGCCAGATCGGCCAGCAACATCACCGTCAGCGCCACCCCATAAGAGTGGGCAGCCACCGACTCCACCTCGCGGACGCCGCGCAACAACCAGCCCAACCGCGGCACCGCCTTCAGCCGCGCCATCTCTGCCAGAAAATTTAGTTCGGAATCGACCTTTTCGTTCATCTCCTGAAAGCTACCGCCTCATCTATCCCGGCGTCAACAAGGATGAACGGTTTCCTCGCTTAGATTCGCAGCGCTTGTGTGCTATATTCTGTTTTTGTTTATTGAGATAGACAATTCTCATTGAGATGGGTCGAATCTCACCGAGATGGTTCGAACATTTACTTCAGCTCCAGCAGAATGAGATATCCTGAATCATTCACCATTGCCGGCCACCGCATCAGTCCACCACTGGTCCTCTCCCCCATGGCGGGAGTGACCGATTCGCCATTCCGGCGCATTGCGAAGAGGTGCGGCAATGTCGGTCTGATCGTCACTGAATTTATCAGCGTCGAGGGGCTGACCCGCGGCAACATGCGCTCGCACGATATGATGCGGTTTACGGCTGAGGAGCGCCCCATCGCCATCCAGATCTTCGGTTACGACGAGGTGCGCATGCGCTGGGCGGCGGAGATTGCCGAAGAGGCGGGCGCCGACTTTGTCGATATCAACTGCGGATGTCCGGCCCGGAAGGTGATCAATGGCGGCGGCGGCTCAAATCTGCTGCGGGACCTGCCCCAGCTGCGCAAGATCCTCACCGAGGTAAAAAAAGCGATCTCCATCCCGATGACCGTCAAGATTCGCGCCGGCTGGGACGACAAATCGATCAACTGTGTCGAAGTGGCCAAGCTGATCGAGGACTGCGGTGGATCAATGGTCACGCTCCACGGACGAACCCGCGTCCAGGGCTACCGCGGCTGGGCCAACTGGGATCTCGTCCGGGAGATCAAGCAGCACGTCTCGATCCCGGTCTCCGGCAGCGGCGATATCCTCCGTCCGGAGGACGCCATGACCCGCTTCGAAAACACCGGCTGCGACGCGGTCCATATTGGCCGCGGCGCCATCGCCAATCCGTACATCTTTCGCCAGACCTGGGAGACCATGAACGGTCTCGAACCCTACCGGCCCAATCCGCTGGAGATGCACGAACTGCTTCTCCTCTTCCGCGACTACCTGCGCGAGCAGATGCCTGAAAAAGGGGTGATCGGTCGGATGAAGATGCTCTCGGCCCAGTTTCTGCGCGGAGTCCCGAACGGCGCCCATCTCCGCACGGCTGTTCTGCGTTCCCAGACCGTGGCCGAGATGGAACCCCTCTTTGACGACTACTTTGCTCTCGCCGAGAAGTTTGGCATCGACCACAATCTGCAGTGCGCCCGGGATGAGAACGCCGAACTGGCCGAGTGCGGCGTCTAATCTGAAACGGCGTGGGCCTCCACCTACGCCGTCACCCGGTCATCGATCGCCCCGCCTCAACCTTGCCCGAGCATCTCCTGGATCCGCCGCTTCACCTCGTTAGTCATCTCCTGGTATCCATCCCCACCATTGACTGGCCCCTTGACTGGCTCATAGACCGGATAAACCGGCTTGCCGAAAGTTATCCGCACCTTCGCCAATCGCAACCGGTTGGAGTCACGCGGCAGGACTCGCCAGGCGCCATCGATCGCCACGGGAACGATCGGCAGGTTGAGCTCGGTGGCCAGAATAGCCGCGCCAAGCTTGAAATCGTGAAGCTGGCCATCGTACGTCCGATGACCCTCCGGATAGATATTGAGGATCTTGCCAGCCCGCAAGCCGGCCGCCCCGGCGCGCATCGCCCGCAGCAGGTTGACATTGGCATCGACCGGCACGACGTTGATCGACCGCGCCAGCCAGGCCGTCCAGCGCGACGCAAAGTACATCCGCGCCCCGACGTGGAAGGTCAGATCGAGAATCTGTCGCGGATAGGTCGAGCAGACCAGAAATGAATCGAGATAGCTCTGGTGATTTGGACAGATCAGAAAGGGGGCTGGCAACTTCAAGAGCTCTTCCCGGCCCACTACCTCGAGCCGCAGGAAGATCCGCGCCAGCCAATTGATCGGCCGTTGAATGAGGTAACTGACCAGACGCATCGCCGGCGTTCGCGTCAGAACCCGGCGCAGATCAGGCGAGTCGGTATCCGGCTCGGCAAGGATCTCTCCCCAGTCGAGCCCGATGCCCTCCGCCACCGCCGGACTATCGGCGGTTCGGTTCCGCGACGCCAGCGTCCGCTCGGTCAGCTCAACCAGATCCTGGACCAGCAGCACGCTTCCCGTCTCCTCGGCGCGGTACGCAATTCCGAGGGTATGCTCCAGCCCCACCACACACTC
>JBEAVZ010000437.1:0-5609 GCA_041160645.1 Acidobacteriota bacterium | reverse complement strand
ATAATGTACTCGAGGTGGCCTTCTCCCCGCTTCGTCCGGGGCTGATTGACGGGTGTCCACCGGCCGCGCTGCTCGCGACGACAGGGGCCGATGGCGTGGTCAGGCTCCGGGAGACCGGCTCGTGGCGGGAGGTTCGCCAGCTGAAGGGCCACACGAAGCAGGTCCACCAACTCGCCTTTTCGCCGGATGGACGCTGGTTGGCGACGGCCAGTGATGATTTGACGGTGCGGATCTGGGATCCCTGGACTGGCGAGCAGCTCCAGGTCATGAAAGATTATTCGCGGGAGGTCTTTGCCGTCGCCTTCTCGCCGGATGGTAAAAAGCTGGCGACAGGGGGATGGGATGCGCCGGTACTGATCCGCAATGTCCAGACGGGAGCGATTGAGCGACGGCTCAACGGGCACCAGGACAAAGTCTGGTCAGTGCAATTCTCACCTGATGGACAAACCCTCGCCAGCGCCGGAGCGGATAAGATGATCATTCTCTGGGATGTGGCCACTGGCAAGCAGCGGCAAGTGATGAGAGGCCACTATAACGAGATCTTCTCCCTCGCCTTCAGCCCGGATGGAACCCGGATTGCGTCGGCGAGCAATGATGAAAAGATCCGGCTCTGGGATCCGCAGTCGGGGCGGGAGATGTACCGGATCGATGATCACACCAGTCAGGTCTATTCGGTGGCCTTCTCACCGGACGGACAGACATTGGCATCCGGAAGCTGGGACCGAACGGTTCGTTTCTTCAGGGCAGTTGGCGTGGAACAGCTCAAACGGCACGGAGGCTGGCGCTGAGCGCAGATCACCAGGTCCTGATGCGGAAGTTTGGTGGGGGTGTTTTGAGGCGGTTTGAAGATCGTGGAGGGGTGACGAGAGAATGGGTAGACTGACGATCAGGAAGGCGGTGCCGGAAGATGCCAGTCTGCTGGCGACCATCGGCGCCCGGACTTTTTGTGAAGCATTTGCCCCGTTCAACACGGAAGAGAATATGGCGACCTACCTGGCGCAGAGTTTTGGGCCGCCAATTCAGGCGGCCGAAATTGCTGAACCGGGCACGTATTTCCTGATTCCGGAGATCGATGGGGAGGCGGCAGGCTATGCGCGACTGAGCTTTGGTCCGCCACCCGCCGGGACAGCGCCGGATCAACCGAGCGCGGCGAAGCCACTTGAGATCATCCGGTTCTATGTCGAGGCGCGCTGGCACGGGCAGGGGGTTGCCGGAACGCTGATGCAGCGGTGTTTGACAGAGGCGGCTCGTGACGATGGCGATCTGCTCTGGCTCGCCGTCTGGGAAGAGAACCCGCGGGCGATCGCCTTCTATCGTAAATGGGGGTTCGCGGTCGCTGGCCGGAAGATCTTTCAGCTTGGCGACGATCCCCAGACCGATCTGGTGATGATTCGATGGGTCGCGAGAGACTGACGCAGCCGCCGGATGTGGGGGCCCGGTGATTCTGTTGGCAGGGCGCCTGAATCTTAAAATGCGCTTACCGCATCCGTTGGGGGTCTTCCCGCCCTCCAGTCGATCAGGCAGTTGACGCTCTGGGCGAGGTTTGTTAGTATCCGCATGGTTTGGGGGCACATAACTCAGCGGTAGAGTGCTGTCTTCACACGGCAGAAGTCACAGGTTCGAATCCTGTTGTGCCCATCGATGAGCCGCATCAGTGAGCCCGGAGAGTCTTCAGGAAAACTCTCCGGGCTCTCTTCATTTGGACGTGTTTTCACGCTTTGAGCAGAAGAGGACAAGTCATGACTGGACGTCAGATAGTGGCAGTCTACACCGCGCAGGCTGTGGAGGGGGTCGAGTTTGGGAGCGGCGCCTGGGCCGACGCTCCGCCGCTGGTGATCGCCCACAATTGGCGCGGGGAGCCCGCGCCGGCCGGGCTGGCGACCGTGGCTCGTCTGCTCTGGAACCGCGAGGAGATCATCATCGGGTATGAGTGTCAGTATGTGGAACTCGACATGGATGAGAATCCGGAGGTGAGCGTCGAGCGCCACGCGCTCTGGGATCGCGATGTCTGTGAGGCTTTCATTCGTTCACCGCGCGAGCCCCATGCGCAGTCATACCGGGAGTTCGAGGTCGCCCCGACCGGGCAGTGGTGCGATCTTCTCGTCGATCGTTCACGGATGTGGCACGACTGGGAGTGGCGCAGCGGAATGCGCACCGCGGCGCAGATCGATCCGGCAAACCAGGTCTGGCGCGTGGCCATGGCGATCCCTTTCACCGCCTTTGGCTGCCGGCCCGCTCCGGGTGAGGTCTGGCAGGCCAATCTCTTTCGCATCAGCCGCCTCGCCGGCGAGAGGCAGTACCTCGCCTTCTCTCCAACGCGGACCGATGTGCCCAACTTCCACGTCGCCGCGGCTTTTGTCGACCTCTGTTTCACCAGTTAGCTGGCGCTGTGGCGCCACTTGTAGACTCCGACGCCACCAATCAGCATGAGTCCGACCGACCCGATGATCTTCAGCTCGAAACCGACGATACCGGCGACGACGGGCGGCGGGATGAAGCAGGCGGCGATCCCGGCCGATGTGGCGAGGATGCCAATGCGGCTGAGAATCGTCGCTCCCATACTTCCGCCATCGCGCTGGCGGCGCAGTCGTTCCCAGGCGCCGAAGAGATAGAGGTAGGTGACCATGACCAGGACGATCGATCCGCCGAGGAGTCCGAGATAGGCCTCCTGCAGGGTGGCGCCGTAGATGTTGACCAGAATGAGCAGCGTCGCGACGCCGGCCTGGACGAGCAGGGCGACGTAGGGGGTGCCAAAGCGCCCGTGGATCTTGGCGAAGGATGATGGCAGGTAGTGGTCGATGCCGATCGCAAAGGGGACTCGCGCCGGCGCCGCCAGCCAGGCGGCGCCACTGCCGAGCAGTCCGAGCAGTTCAATGACGATGATCACTCCGCCGACCAGAGCCGTCAGGGCGTAGTCCGGACGGGCGAGGACCGAGTTGACCGCCAGAATATGCCCATAGATGACGTTGGTCTCGTTGTATCCGATGATCAGCAGGGAGCCATAAGTGAGCAGGTAGCAAAGGCCGACGGCGAGGCCGCCCACCAGCAGTGAGCGCGGGATGTCGCGGGCTGGCGCATCGGCCTCGTCGCTCATCGCGGCTCCGAGATCGAGTCCGACCAGCGCGTTGAGCGTGAACGGCCAGAGCGCCATCCGGCGCCAGAGATCGAGCTCCTCGGCCGACCCTGTCCCGGTCGGCAGGGGCTGACCGGAGGGGACGCCGACTTCGACCAGCTTCCAGACCGCCGCGGCAAGGATTGCCCCAGCCATCATCAATCGACCGAGCGCCCCGATGTTCTGCAACCATTTTCCCTGTTGCAATCCCCGCACGTGAAGCAAGGCCGAGATCCAGAGCGTCCCGATGGCGAGCAGACTGATCGCCCAGGGCTCCTCATTGAGCCAGGCCGTCCGGCTTCCCCCGAGCAGGGAGATGACGGCCGCAATGCCGAGGAAGACGCTGGGAACGTAGAGAAAGGTGTTGACCCAGTAGCACCACCCACAGATAAAACCGTGAAAGTTGCCGAAGGCGAGATGAGTCCACGCATAGACGCCTCCCTCACGCGGAACAAGGCGTGAGAGCTGGCTGATTGCCGTCCCATAGGGCCACATGAACGCAAGGATCCCGAGGGCCCAGATGAGAAGGCCGGCAGCTCCAAGCGGGATGTTCTGGGCGAGTGTGTTCGGGGTGTAGACGGCAACGATATTGAGCAGGATCAGGTCGGGTAGTCGAAGCGCCCGTTTCAGGGACGCGGATGATGTGGCCATCTCGTTCCTTTGAAGGTGTAGGTGTTAAATACAGGAAACCGCATCATGCATTTCCAGCGCCGATTTCGCAAACCGGTTGGGGCCAATCTGGTTTCGCTGGCGCCGACCCTGATCTCGCGGGACGGGGATGATTATGGTAACCTGCGCAGCGGTATTTATCCGGCGATCAGTCTCCGCCAGTCATTGTGACCGATCTCCGGCGCTGGCGGCGATCGAGACGGCCCGAAATCTGACAGGACCCGAAATCTGACAGGATTGGCCACTCGAGAGGCCAAACCCACCGGCCATATCTGCAGGTACAGGAAAGACTCGATTGATCACAGTTGAGCGGTTGACCAAATATTACGGAAAGATCAGGGGGCTTGACGAGGTCAGCTTCAGGGTTGCTCCGGCGCAGCTGACCGTCGTCATTGGCCCTTCCGGGGGCGGCAAATCGACTCTTCTGCGCTGCCTCAACGGCCTCGAGGACTTCGACGAGGGGCGCGTGCGGATCGGCACCTTCGAGGTCGACGTCCGACCTGGCCAGGGGCAGTCGGGGCTGACCAGGTTGCGGGAAGAGGTCGGTCTTGTCTTCCAGTCATTCAATCTCTTTCCACACCTGACCGCGCAGGCCAATGTGCAGCTTGCCCCGCGCGTCGTGAAGGGGATGGCCGCAGCCGAGTCGGCGGCGCTGGCCCGCGACCTGCTCGACAAGGTTGGATTGGGCGAGCGGCTCGACGCCTATCCGCACCAGCTCTCGGGCGGGCAGCAGCAGCGGGCCGCCATCGCCCGTGCGCTGGCCATGGCGCCACGAGTCATGCTCTATGATGAACCGACCTCTGCCCTCGATTCGGCGCTGGTTGGCGAGCTGATCCGGATCATGCGCCAGCTTGCCGACGATGGAATGACCCAGATGGTGGTGACGCACGACCTCGCCCTCGCGCGAGAGCTGGCCGACCAGGTGCTGGTGATGATCGATGGCCAGGTGATCGAGACGGGCACACCAGCGGAGATCTTTGCTGCGCCACGTGAGGCGCGGACACGAGAGTTTCTGGGGAGGTATCTCGCGTGATGCGACGGCTCCGCACGATCCCGGGCTGGTTCATTCTCTTGCTGCTCCTCGCCGGAGATTGCCGGCGGGCTGGCGCTCAGGAACTCTCCCCGCGCCGGGATTTGGCCTGGGGAGGAGACGCAGAGGGTGGAGCCCCGTATCTTCTCCCCGATCCGGAGAGTCCCCGCCGCATCATCGGGTTCGAGGTCGATCTGATGGAGGCGCTGGCCCGCCAACTCGGGCGTCGCCAGGTCTTTGTGCAGAATCAATGGGATGGACTGATCCCCGGTCTGCTTCGCGGAAACTATGACCTTGCCGTCAATGGGTTGGAGATCACCGCTGACCGGCGCCAGCGCATCGCCTTCTCCATCCCCTACTACGCCTGTGGCGAGCAGCTCAGTGTCCGGCAGGATGAGCCGGGGCTCCGAAGCCTGACCGATCTGCGCGGTCACACCGTCGGGACTCTCAAATTCTCACTCGCCCAGCGAATGCTCGAAGAGCAGGGGGCGATGGAGATTCGCGCCTACGAGAATCAGAACAATGCTTACGATGATCTGGCGATCGGACGTCTCGATGCCGTGCTGATGGACTGGCCGATTGCCATCTACTACAGTCGCCCCAATCCGGCCCTGAAGTTTGCCGGAGAGCCGATTGGCTATCTCGAGTATGGAATCGGCCTCCGGCCAGATGACCCGGCGCTGCTCCGCGAGGTCAATGACGGGCTACGTCAATTGATGCGCAACGGGGAGCTCCGCCGCATCTACGAGCAGTGGGGGATCTGGAACGAGGAGACCGCACAGCTCTTCAAGCGCCAGC
>JBEAVZ010000422.1:0-5553 GCA_041160645.1 Acidobacteriota bacterium | reverse complement strand
CAGATGTCCACTGCGATTCTTGTTTTCACTCATATCAGGCCCTGGTTGGGGGGATGGCGGATTCACGGCCATCCCGAAGTTGTGTGGTTCAGCAGTAAAATAGCGAATATGCCTCAGCTGGCGGCTTTGGCGACCGATCGTTGTCCGGAGACCCGTTCACGAATGAAGATCGCCAGCTCCTCGACCACCTGCCGCGACTCGGGAAGGCGGAGATTGACCAGGATTGGCCAGGCGTGAATCAGGTCGTTCCAGATTCGCAAGTCGACCTGCACTCCGTAACACCGCGCACGATCCGCCAGTCGGACGGCGTCATCGAGCAGAATTTCGGTGTCGCTGGCATAGACCCGGAGCGGCGGAAGCCCAAGGAAGTTTCCGTAGAGAGGAGAGACCAGGGGGTCGAGCGGCGAGGTCTCACCGTGGTAGACCTTTGAGTAGCGACGGACATCTTTTCCGCAGAGCAGATGATCGTGTCGATCATTCTGTTCGAGTGTGTTGCCGGTACAGGCCAGATCGGTCCAGGGCGAGAGCAGAAAGATTCCCGCCGGGAGGGGAAGTCCGGCATCGCGAAGCCAGAGAACCGTGGCCATGGTCAATCCGCCGCCAGCCGAATCGCCGCCAATCACAATTTTATCCGGTGGGAAGCCCTCTTCGAGCAGCCAGCGGTAACCGGAAACCGCATCGAGGACGGCCGCCGGGAAAGGGTGTTCGGGGGCGAGTCGGTAGTCGAGCGCAAAAGTCGGCATCTTGGTTGCCACCGTCAGCGCGGCGGTCAGATTGCGGTGTGTCGCCGGTGAGCCGGCAAAGTAGCCACCACCGTGCAGGTAGTAGGTGCAAGACTCACGGTGGTCGTGCGGCTGACCATTCCAATGCAGCCACTCGCCGCGAACCTGCCCCTTGTCGACCGATTGGTGGGTCACCGCGAGCGGGAGGCGGGGAAGAATCAACCGCGAAGGAGCCAGCCAATTCCTGACCATGCGGATGGTCTTGTCGACATCATGCGAGTGTTTGATTATCGTCCGCTTGACCACTTGGCGGGAAAGCAGCGAGAGTACCCGCGCCTGCCAGCTTGGCATAGTAGACTCCTTCCGTGTGCAGGCTATCCTTTGAAGAAGATCTCAAGAAGTTTCCCGTGCTTGACCGGGAGAAGACGCTGGACCCGATCGATCAGCCAGGCGTCTGGTCCAATCAGAATTCGTCGCCGGTCTCTCTCGACGCCGGCGATGATGGTTGCCGCCGCCTTCTCGGGAGAGGTGCGGGCCGCCTTGTCGAAGAGTTGCTGCGCCCTTTCGGCATGCGCCTCCGGGGTATTGGCGCCAGTGCGGGCCCGGCGGGCAATATTGGTCCGGATGCCGCCAGGATGGACAACCGAGACCTTGACCCCGGTGCCGGAGAGTTCGTGTCCGAGCGCTTCCGAGAATCCGCGCACGGCAAACTTGCTGGCGGCATATGCTCCCTGTCCGGGGGGGGCGATCATTCCGAAGACCGATGAGATATTGACGATGTGGGCGTCCGGCTGTCTCTGCAGCAGAGGGAGGAAGTATTTCACGCCAAAGACGACTCCCCAGAGATTGATCCCGAGCAACCACTCGATGTCATCGATTGAGACATCGGCGATCGTTCCTCCCAGCGCAACTCCGGCGTTGTTGATGAGAAGATCGGCTCTCCCCTGGTCCGCTTCGACCTGCCGCGCGAAGCTGGCCATCTGCTCGCGCTGCGAGACATCAAGATCGTAGGTGGTGATCCGGCAGCCCGGCTCGGCCCCGATCAGCTCAACCGTCCCGGCGAGCCCGGCCTGATCGATGTCGGCGAGGGCCAGCCCCCCGCAACGGGGGGCGAGCTGCCGGGCGAGGGCCCGACCGATTCCTGAACCGGCACCCGTTATGACGCCAATTGTCTGACGATTGATTCTCATCGCTCCTCCGGCTTAACTGATCATCGGCAACAGAGAGTTGGGATCTGCGCTAAATTTAAACCGATTAATCCGAACCGTCCAATATTTTGCGGCTAAACCAAAAAATCCTGCCCCATCAAAACTGGTTTAATTTCAGCGACGGAACCGATAAACTCTCAACGCCCGGGAACATTGCACTCTATGCCAGTGACCAGTTTTCAGAATGAAGCTCGTTTTTCCATCAAATGACGACTGATATGACATTCGGTTTTTCGAGGTGGGCGGAGGCGTTGCGGGTCGCGATCGCCGCGATCCTCGCCCACCGCCTCCGTTCATTTCTCACGGTGATCGGCATTGTGATTGGTATTGCCGTGGTCACCGTGGTGGCCGCGCTCCTCGAGGGCGCCCAGGATTTTATCAACAAGACCGCGGCAGGGCTTGGACCGGGCATCGTCCGCATCGACAAGGCCTCTTTCCAGGATTTCGTCGGCGACGCCCAGGCTTTTGCCGAGGCGCGGGCGAAGCGGCCAGACATCAGTTTGGACGATTTCCGTGGCTTGCGGGAGAGGGTGAAGGATCGGCTGCTGGTCGGCGCGCGGATCGATGCCGCGCTGCCGATTGGTCGCGGAGGCCGCAGTCTTGATGGGGTAGTGGTCCAGGGCGGGACTTCCAATATCTCCGAGCTGACGACGATCAAACTGGACCGGGGACGCCTGCTCACCGAGTTCGATGACCAGTACCGGCGGACAGTCTGCGTGATTGGGAAGGACGTCGATGAGTATCTCTTTCCCGAAACTGACGCCGTCGGCAAGCTG
Organism: Acidobacteriota bacterium; assembly: GCA_041160645.1. Classification (GTDB taxonomy): domain Bacteria; phylum Acidobacteriota; class Blastocatellia; order RBC074; family RBC074; genus CAIOZW01. Next base: position 2,847 of record JBEAVZ010000422.1, on the reverse strand, counting down.
GTCAAGCTGGGTGGTTCGGAATATGAGGTGGTGGGAGTTGCGGCGCCGCTCGGCTCATCGATTGGAGCGTCGCAGGACGCCTTTGTTCAGATCCCGTTGGGAACCTTCACCAGGATCTTTGGCACAAGGTCGAGATCGATCAGTCTGCTCACGCGGGCCCTCTCCGACCAATTGCTCACCAACCCCGAGGTCGAGGAGCTGACGCGAGTTGCTATGCGCTTGCAGCGTGGACTGCAGCCGGGCGACGATGACGACTTTAGCGTCACAACCTCGAAGAGTATCGAAGCATTTGCCGGGCGCATCACCTCCATTGTCGCGCTCGTTCTCTATCCATTGACCGGCATCGCCCTCGCGGTGGCCGGAGTGGTCGTCATGAATATGATGCTCGCCTCGGTGACCGAGCGGACCAGGGAGATTGGCATTCGTCTGGCAATCGGGGCGCGCCGGAGCGACATTCTCATTCAGTTTCTGATCGAATCGACCCTGCTCACCCTCGTTGGAGGGCTGATCGGGGTTGTTTTGGCAACCCTCCTCGTGCAGCTGGCCGCCCTGCTGACCGGCTTCTCCCTGACCGTCCCGATCTGGGCACTGCTGGCCGCCATCTCGGTCTCTAGCTCGATCGGTACCATCTTTGGCGTCTTTCCGGCACGTCGTGCCGCGCGGCTCGATCCGATTGAGGCGCTGCGGAAGGAGTGACTACTCGTCCCGCTTCTGTGGGTGGGGATTAACCGGTGTTGGGTGATTTTTATGATGCTCCAGAAACAACTCCTGTACGACATCGTTCTGAACGTCCTCGATTCACTGCGAGCTCACAAGCTGCGTTCCGTGCTGACCCTTCTCGGCGTGATCATTGGGACTAGCGTGGTGGTCATGGTCGGGGCCGTCCTGACCGGACTCTCCGCCCGGGTTGCGGCAATCACCGAGCGAAGCGCTCCCAATGTAATCTACTTCACCCGCGAGGAGAAGATCGGGCCCTCCTTCCGCACTCCGAGCGCCGAAGAGCGCCAGCGCAAGAACCTGACCTATGATGACGCGCTCGCGGTGGCCGCACTCGATCTCCCCCTCTACGTCTCACCGCAGAAGATACGCGGCAGCTATGGTCCGACCGGTGACAAGCCGACCCTGACCTACGGCGGACGGGAGGCGATCAATCCGCTTCTGCTCGGTGTCTGGGAGAACTTTCCGGATATCGTCTCCGTCCGCGTCGAGAGAGGCCGCTTCTTTACGAGCAGTGAGCGCGAGACCCGCTCGGCGGTCTGTGTGATCGGCAATGGGCTGGCCAAGCAGCTTTTCGAGGATGACGACCCGCTCGATCGGGAGGTGCGCCTGGATGGGCGGCTCTACCGCGTCGTCGGCATCCTCGAGAGCGCTTCCGGGCAGGGAGTGATTGGCAGCGATGAACTCGATGAGCGTATTCTCTATGCCCCCTTCGAGACCGTCGCCAAACAGTATCCGGAGATCGAATCGACAGTCATCGTGGTTCGCGCGCCGGCTGGCCGGATCGATCCGGTCATCGAGCAGGTCACGGCCACGCTCCGGATCCGCCGCAACGTCTCTCCCTCCGCTCCCAACAACTTCGGGGTCAACCGGGCCGAGCAGGTCTTTGAGGTGGTGCAGCAGATCATTCTCGGGCTGGCAGCGGTCATCGTCCCCATCGCCCTGGCTGGTCTCGTCGTTGGCGGGGTCGGGGTGATGAACATTATGCTGGTTTCGGTCACTGAGCGGTCAGCGGAGATTGGGATCCGCCGCGCCCTGGGCGCACGCCAGCGCGATGTTCTCGCGCAATTTCTGATCGAGGCGATTATCCTCACCGGAGTCGGCGGACTGATCGGTATCTTCGTTGGTTTTCTCTTTGCTTTCATCGTTCAGTTTTTGGTCAACTTTCCGGCAGCCGTCCCACTCTGGGCGATTGTCGTTGGCTTTTTCACTTCCGCCAGTGTCGGTCTGATCGCCGGCATGTGGCCAGCTGTCCGCGCGGCGCGTCTCGATCCGGTCGCCGCCATTCGGGGAGATTGATCAAGTTATGTCCAGTCAAGCTGACGAATCGAGACGCCAGGCCCTCTTCGCCCTGGCCGTTCTCTTTGGCATCAACACCCTCAACTTCTTCGATCGGCAGATCCTCGCCGCGGTCAATGAACCGATCCGCCAGCAGTGGAACCTTGGCGATGGGGCGATGGGGCTGATCTCGACTGCCTTTACGCTGATTTATGCCGCGGTTGGAGTTCCGCTTGGCCGCTGGGCCGATCGTGGGCGCCGGACCCGCTTGCTCAGCCTTGGGGTCGCCTTCTGGAGCCTCTTTACGGCGGCCTCAGGGATGGCCTGGAGTTACGCTTCGCTCTTTGCGGCCCGGATTGGGGTCGGGGTGGGTGAGGCGAGCTGCTCACCCACGGCCAACTCGATGATCGGTGACCTGTTTCCGCCAAACCAGCGCGCGCGGGCGATCTCCGTCTTTATGCTTGGCCTGCCGGTCGGGATCTTTCTCTCCTACTGGCTGACCGGGATGATCGTCGAGGGAGTCACCCCCCTGGTCGGTCCACTCAATGCCTGGAAGATGCCCTTTTTTATCGCGACGATCCCCGGACTGCTTCTCGCCGTGGTGGCGCTGCGACTTCCGGAACCGGTGCGGGGAGCGCACGATACGGCCCCGGGCACGCGGCGCCTGCGAGTTGGTTCACCCTGGCGACGGCTTCTGACCATTCCTACTCTCTGGTGGATCATCGTCTCCGGGGCGCTCCACAACTTCAATGGTTACGCCGTCAACGCCTTTCTCCCGGCCTACCTTGGACGTTACCACGGGCTGGGGCTGCGGCAGGCCAACACCATCTGTGCCATCGTCCTCGGTGCAGT